>NZ_JBEXJK010000307.1:0-9920 GCF_040609095.1 Kitasatospora sp. NPDC004799 | reverse complement strand
GTGCCGGTGCCGTGCAGCTCCACGTACTGCACGTCCGCGGGACGCACGCCGGCGCGGGCCAGCGCCTCGCGGATGACCTGTTCCTGGGCCTGCGCGCTGGGCACGGTCAGGCTCCGGGTGGCGCCGTCGTTGTTGACCGCGCTGCCCCGGATGACACCGTAGACGCGGTCCCCGTCGGCCAGGGCCCGGTCCAGCGGCTTCAGGACGAGGAAGGCGCCGCCCTCGCCGCGGACGAAGCCGTTGGCCCGGGCGTCGAAGGTGAAGCAGCGGTCGTCCGGGGACAGGCCGCCGAACTCCACCGCTCCCTCCTCGCGGGCGGCGGTCAGGTTGAGGTTCACCCCGCCGGCCAGGGCGAGCGCCGACTCCCCGCGGCGCAGGCTCTCGACCGCCAGGTGCACCGCGACCAGCGCCGAGGACTGGGCCGTGTCGACCGTCATGCTCGGTCCGCGCACCCCGAGGAAGTGCGAGACGCGGTTGGCGATGACGCCCCGGTTGGTGCCGGTCAGCGTGTGCGGCGTGATGTGGCCGGGGTAGGCCAGGGACGTGTAGTCCTCCCACATCGAGCCGACGAACACCCCCGTCTGGCCGCCCGTCAGCGTGCTCGGCACGATCCGGGCGTCCTCCAGGGCCTCCCAGGCGAGTTCGAGCATGAGCCGCTGCTGCGGGTCCATGCCGGCGGCCTCCCGGGGGGACACGCCGAAGAACGCCGCGTCGAAGCCGTCCACCCGGTCCAGGTAGCCGCCGTGCCGTACGCCCTGCCGGCCCGCGGGCGGCGCGGTGATCGCGTCGGCCCCGTCGCACAGCAGTCGCCAGAACGCCTCCGGATCCGGGGCTTTCGGCAGCCTGCCCGCCATTCCGACGACAGCGACACGATCGGCGTCCGAATCCAGGGGGAAGCGCATCACATCGACACCTCGTGAGCCGGGGGGGAGGAAGGAAGGCGGGGCGTTTCCGTAGCAGTCCCGATGGTGCGGCTCCGGCCGCGCGAGCGGCCGGATCATCGAGCGCGCGGGCAGCCCGGCGACCCGGTGGTATCCGACCCGGACTCGACCGCGCTCCGGGCGCCTGGATCGGTGGAGCGCTCCTCGAACGCGACAGCGCTGGCGACGCTCTGTGAGGAAGATGCACTGGTGAGCTGAGCCTTGGGGGCCGAGGCGATGATCGTCTCACCGTGGGAGACGAGCATGGCAGCAACGTCACGCCGTCGCCATAGGCCGGGCGAAGGCTGGCTCAAACGAGGCACATCACAACGTCATATGCCTGCACGGCACAGGCGCCGTGGCGAAATCCGTTCCGTTCCCCGGGAAACGCGTCGTTTGCCGCGGACGGCCCGTCGCCGTGTCCGCCCGCGAACACGGCCGGCAAACACGGCCGGAGAATCTGCCGGTGAACCTGCCGGTGCGGCCACGGTAGTTCGTCCACGCCCCGCACCGCCACGACCGGGCCGGATTCCCGGGCACCGTCGACGCCGCCGGTGACGACGCCCTAGACTCCCCGGCACCCGGCACCCTGGGGCTGATGACTTCCCGTCAGGAGGCAGCGATGCGAGCCACGTTCCCCCTCAGCACACCGCACCACCTCGACAACGAACCCGAAGCCGAGGCCCTGCTCGCGCAGGCTCCGGTCGTCCGCGCGACGATGGGTCCGGCGGACGTCTGGCTCGCCCTCTCCTACCGGGCGGTGCGCCAGGTCCTGAGCGACAGCCGGTTCAGCCGGGAGGCGGCCACGCTTCCCGGCAGCCCGCTGAAACTGTCCGTCGCCGCCGACCCGTTGCTGGTCACCAGCCTGGACGGCGAGCGCCACGCCCGCCTGCGCAAGCTGATGTCACAGGCGTTCAGCCCGCGCATGGTCGACCGGTTGGAGCCGCGCGTGCAGTCCGTCGTGGACTCCCTGCTCGACTCCCTCGACCCGACCGCGGACCTCGTGGCCGGTCTCTGCGCCCCCCTGCCGTTGATGGTCATCTGCGAACTGCTCGGCGTGCCCTACTCCGAGGCGGCGGCCATCCGCCGGTGGACCAGGCGGCTGTTCGTCACGGACATCACCCCGGACGAACTGCGGGCCGCCCAGGGCGAGATGCAGGACTGGCTCGCCGAGCTGGTGCGCGAGAAGCGGGCCCGGCCGGACGACGGGTTGATCTCGGCGATGGTCGCCGCCAACGACGAGGGCGACCACCTCACCGAACCCGAGCTGCTGGCCAACCTCGAAGGCCTGCTGATCGCCGGCCACGAGACGACCGTCAACCAGCTGGGCAACTCGTTCCTGACCCTGCTGCGCCACCCGGACCAACTGGCCCTGCTGCGGTCCTCACCGGACCTGATCGGACCGGCGGTCGACGAACTGCTGCGCTACAGCCGGCTCTTCACCTCGGCCGAGGTCCGGGTCACCACCGAGCCCGTCGACCTGGAGGGCGTCGAACTGGGGGCGGGCGAACCGGTCCTGCCGGTCATCGTCGCGGCCAACCGCGACCCCGGCGTCTACCCGGATCCCGGCCGCTTCGACATCACGCGCGAAGGACCGGCGGCACACCTCGCCTTCGGGCACGGGCCGCACTTCTGCCTCGGCGCGGTACTGGCCCGCCGGGAGATGCGGGTGGCGATCGGGTCCGTGGTGAAGCGGTACCCGGGGCTGCGCCTCGCCGTCGACGAGTCCGAGCTCACCTACATACCGGAACTGGTCTTCCGCGGCCTGCAGGCGCTGCCGGTCACCTGGTGACCATCGCCCCACCGGCCACCCCGGGGGCCGGCGTCGGGAACGACACCGGCCCCCCGGCGTCACTTCGTCGGCCGCGGAATGGCCACATGGGCCGTATTCCTCTCGGACTTCGCGTACTCGCCCGGCATCCCCAACTCCTCTGTGATCGACGGCCGGTTGAAGGAACTCCAGGGTCGAGGAACGACCGTCGCGACCCTGTCGACCACCCGGTGCACGGATTCACCGGCTCGCCACAAGGTCACTCAGATCGCCCACGATCCACCCGCCCGTGACTTTCGCCTGCCGCGAGCCCTCGGGGGAACCGGCAAGGGGCGGGGGCTCGGGAATTCCGGGGCGCTTACGCTGCCCGAATGGCTCGCCTACCGACAATGGAGCACGGCCGATCGCGAGCCCCCGGGGAGACGGCGACGGTGGGCTTGGGCACGGGGGACGAGCCGGGGCCCCGGGCGCCGTGGGCCGGGAGGGCGTGGCGCTCTCCGCGGAGGTCGGCTCGCCGCACACCGTGCCCGGTCGACCCATCCAGAGGAAGGAAGCCCCGTGACGACCGTCAACGGTGACCGCTACTCCGCCCAGGCCGTCGAGGCCCGCTACCAGGACTCGTTCGGCCGGCTCGCCGGCTACCTGCCGCAGGACCGGACCATCGTCTACGCCTGGCTGGACGAGCTCGGCCGTCAGGTCGAGCAGCGGCGGACCCAACGCATCCTCGTCCGGCACGACTCGGTGGCCGAGCTGGCACGGCTGATCGACCGGGATCCGGTGGTGCGGATGTACGTGACCCTGATGATCGAGCAGGCCAAGGAGTACCGGAAGGACGGGGTGCGCGACATCCCCGATCTGCTCGACCACCTCGACACCGTCGTCACCTGGGCCCCACGCTACTTCGACAAGGTCCACTTCCCGATGTCCGCCCTGTTCGTCGACATGATGTTCACGCCGGCCGGCGAGGCGGCCTTCCGCAACCGGGACCTCAACAGGGCGCTCCTGGGGATTCTGCGGGAGTGGTGCCGGTACCTGGACAGTCCGGACAGCTGTCGGGTCCTCACCGACGAGCAGTGGCTGTCGTCGGCGGCCTGGGAGGAGCTCAAACTCGGGGACTTCCAGGTGGATCCGAAGAAACCCCATGGCGGGCTGCTGTCGTTCAACGACTTCTTCCACCGGGAGATCAGACCCGAGAAGCGCCCCGTCGCGGGCGCCGGGGACCCCAAGGTCATCGTCGCCCCGAACGACGGCAAGGTGGTCAGGATCCAGCGGAACGTGCGGCGCACCGACGAGTTCTGGGTCAAGGGCCAGCGCTACTCCCTCTACGACATGCTGGACGGCAGCGATCTGACGGACGGCTTCGTCGGAGGCGACGTCTACCAGTCGTTCCTCTCCGGCGCCGACTACCACCGTTGGCACGCCCCGGTCGGCGGCACGGTCATCAGCACCCGGGTGGTCGAGGGACTGACGTTCACCGAGCTCGAATCGGCGGGCCACGACCCGGACGCCGGAATCCAGTCGCAGGTCTACGAGGCCTCGGTCAACGCCCGGGCCCTGATCTTCATCAGGAGCTCCGACCCCATCGGCACCGTCTGCGTGATGCCCATCGGCATCACCGAGATCTCCTCGCTCACCATCGGGGTCGAGCCGGGGCAGAAGCTGGAGAAGGGTGCCGAGCTGGGCTACTTCAGCTACGGCGGCTCCAGCATGGTCGTGGTCTTCCAGCCCGGTGCCGTGGCGGCCTTCGACGTCCCGGACAACACGACCGGGGACGTGACGAAGGGCCAGTGGTGCGCGGTCAACTCCGAGATCGCCCACACCGGCTGAGCGCCACGGCATCCGGGCGGGCTTCCACGGCGTGGCCCACGACTCGAGAACCTCCCCCGGCGGCCGGGCCCGCCGGCCGGGCCCGCCGGCCCCGGCCCGTCGTCACACGAGTCCGGCGATGCGCACGAGGTCCGACATGTAGAACGTGCCGGGGACCTCACCGAACGTGGGCTTCCAGGGGTTCGCCGGGTACTTGCTGTTGTGGCTGAGGTACGAGCCCGGGTCGGTCTTGACCAGTGCGGCGATCACCTCGCCGACCAGGGCGCTGCCCAGGGTGCCGAGCTTGAGGCTGCCCACGTCCGACTTCTCTTCGAGCGCGCCCTCGCCCAGGACGTAGTACCAGGGCGGTACGTGGTCGAAGTCCTTCAGCCCGAAGTCCTTGGGCGTGTAAGGGTCGTGGCCCGGGTTGTACTTGGCGTACACCTCCCTGGCCAGGTCCTCCCCCGAGGGCAGCCCCTTGGTGCCGTCCTTGCGCACGAAGGAGTTCGCGCGGCGCAGGTTCCGGATGGCGATGGAGAGCAGTGGCGAGTAGGACTGGCCCTTGTACGGGTTCCCGTCCGGGAGCTCCTCCTTCTCCGTGGAGTCCTCCAGCCACGTCAGGGGGCTGTCGACGGGCGGCGGCATCTGGAGGAAGGCGTGGATGATCTTCCGGTCGAACCGCTTCGCGTACTGGGGTTGCTGCGAGGCCTTCGGGATCACGAAGAACTGGCGCCAGTCGATGACCTGTTCGGTGCGCAGCGGCGAGAACGGTCTGCGGAAGTTGAAGAGGTGGCCGGTCGTGGTGCCGTTGAGGCGGTACTCCTCGACCGGCAGTGAGTGCAGCCGGTAGGCGGCGGCGGTGAATTCGAGGGGCAGGGCGACCGGCTTGTCCGGCGAGGGGTTGAAGACGAGGAAGGGGGCGTCCTTGTCCTCGGCCGCCGCCTTGACCTTCGCGTACACCGAGTCCTTCACGATCCTGGGAAGCCAGTCGTTGAGGATCATCCACTGGTAGTGCCAGACGACCTGTTGCTTCGCCGTGTCGAAGAGGGCGACGTCCGGGACCGAGCCCTTCAGCATGTCGACCACGGCGTTGTGGAACAGCATGAAGGCGTGGTGGATCTGGATCGAGATGATGGTGTTGTCGTTGCGCGGGTCGGCGATGACCGGGACGCCCTGGGGGTTGCGGGGCACGTCGTAGTCGCGGTTCGGGTCGATCCAGAACTTTCCGACGTCCAGGTTGTCGTAGAACGCGAACGACTGGGTCTTGGGACCGAGTCCGTAGACGTGGGAGAGGTCGACCCTGGCGCTGCGGAAGTTCGTCGTGTTCCCGATGGTGTTGCTGTCGAAGGTCGCGTCGGCCTGGAAGGTGATGTTGTGGTCGAGGAACTGGCCGAGGTAGGTGTAGCCCGCCGGGATGCCGGCCTTGGCCGGCTCCGTCGACGGCGCCGACGGCTTCGCCAGGTACTTGTCGTCGATCTTCTCGCCGAGCTCGGCGCACTGCCTCCTGTCGAACGGGAGCGGGGGGTTGAGGTCCATCGGGCCGCCGGGTGCGCCGAGTTCCTCGATCAGGTCGTCGGCGGGCACGTACCCGTTCAGCGCGGGGAACAGCCATGTGTAGGTGCCGGTCTCCACCACCGTGTCCCGGAACGCGACCGGGGTGTGCTGCCCCGTGGGGCGGGTTCCGTCGCCCACGTCCAGGCGCAGCGGGCAGCCGTGGCCGGTGAAGGTGGGGTCAGCGACCCGGAGGCCGTCCGGGTTCAGCGCTGCTTGTCCGTCGCGGCCCAGGAGTTGGTCGAGGAGCCGGGTGCGGGCCTCCTCCCGTCGGGTGGCGACGCCATCGGCGGGCGCGTCCGCCGTCGTGGTGTCCGTGGTCATCGGAGGGCTCTTCCTTCCGTCGTCCGGGTGACGGCGCCGGGGGCGCTCCCACCCGGGAGCTTCACGGCCGAATCGGTCACGGCCGCCCCGCACGCATGCCCGCGCTCCACCGTGCGGGTAACCCCGGCCGCCGAACACCACCGCAACGGCCCGGTGCCTTGACCCGGGCAGCCCGCCCGGGGTGGTGGGCGGTCACCGGTCGACCCACGATCGAACGGACGTCCGCGCGGGCCGAGGGCCCATCGTCGAGGAACCGATCACACCGGAGGACGGAATGACCGCCACCACTGTGAAGACCGCTGCCGGAAAGTCGCTCAGGGCACGGATCGCCGAATTCATCTATCTCGACGACCCGGTGGATCCGGTGGCGGAGATCCGCAAGCAGCTCCAGCTGGCGATCGAGGTGGAGTTCGCCACCATCCCGGCCTACCTCTGCGGTCTGTGGTCCATCAAGGAGAGCGGCAGGCCCAAGAAGGACATGAAGGGCAAGGACAGGAAGACCGAGGCGTACGAGCTGATCGAGAGCGTGGTCCTGGAGGAGATGCTCCACATGGGGCTGGCGTGCAACATGCTCACCGCCCTCGGAGGAAAGCCCGTCATCAAGCCCCCGGTGTACCCCAAGAGCCTTCCCGGCGGGGTGGAAGCCGGCCTGACGGTCCGTCTCCAGGGGCTGACCAAGGAGTACGTCCAGAAGACCTACATGGTCATCGAGTCCCCGGAGGTGCCCGCCCTGCCGCCGCTCACGACGGGAACCCCGGTCACCATCGGAGCTTTCTACGACAAGCTGCTGCGGATGATGAGGCGCTACAGCCCGGTGCCGAAGGTGGACAACCAGCTGAACGACTCCGGGCTCGGGCTCTACGAGATCCAGGACTTCGCCGACATCGAGCGCGCGATCGCCGAGATCAAGGCGCAGGGCGAGGGCACGGCCAACCTTCCGGGCATCTCCGACGAGCCGGACGAACTGGCCCACTACTACAAGTTCGCCCAGATCGTGGCGGGCGGAGAGCTCATCAAGAAGGGGACCGGGCGCTGGGAGTACAGCCAGGAGCTGCCGGTGCCGTTCCCGGAGGTCTGGCCGATGGCCGAGGTCCCCGAGGGCGGGTACGCGAAGCAGCCGGCGACGTACGAGGTGACCGCCGAGACGCGGACGAAGCTGGCCGCGTTCAACACCGCGTACCAGCAGACCGTTCAGCTCCTGGAGGAAGCGTGGACGCCGGGCAAGGGCGGGCAGGCGAAGCTGAGCGAGGCGGTGAAGGCCATGCTGCACCTGGAGGGCCTGGCCGCCCCGCTCTACGCGACGGAGAACCCGAAGGACAAGACACAGCATTTCGGTCCGGAGTTCCTCGGGGCGTGAGCCCGCCGACCGGTCACTCCGGGTATTCCTGTCGTACCGGGTTGCGATCGTGGAGGGGATGGTGTGCGCTGGGAAGTGTGCGAACCGTCCGCCCGAGAGGTCCGGGTCCGAACGGTGGGCAAATTCAGGCGATATCCGACGACAAGGAGGGGCGCGGGATTCGAAGGGCGAGTCTGGAGATTGTGCCATGGGAATAGAATTCGCAGTCGTCGATGCGGTCCCGTATGAGCACGGCCGCAGCACGGAACCGCTGGTATGGAAAGGGACCGCCACCTTCAGCCACCCCGTAAAGAACGCCGAAGCCGCCATCCAGGCGTTCTCCCTGGAATTTCTGAGAGGTCCCTACAATCCCGGTGAAGCCCCCTACGGAAAGGAGCACGTCGATTGCTCCGTGGGGAAGCTGGCCGGTAATACCGCCGCGGTCGAGGTGACGTTCCTGCTGCGCCCGCGGGACGCCGGCCCCGACTACAACTTCCAGGCCTCGGCGCGGATCCTGGTCATCGCCGAGACCGGTGGGCTGTAGCGGGAGACGGGAAGGAAAGACAGTGACCGGAGTGGGTTTGGCGCCGAGCATTCAGGTCGAGCAGCGCCATTTCGAATTTCCGCCGTCCAGCGACGCATCCGTCAGGACCCAGACGCAGCAGTTCTCGTTCGAACAGTGCGTCAACAGGGCGGTCGCCCTAGTGTCCGGCTACTCCGGGCACTACACCGACGACCAGCACCTGGAGATCGGAAGGATCCATGTGAAGGCGGAGGCCGGCCTTGAGGACGCCCAGAAGGGTGAAGTCCTCGTGACGTGTGAATGGGCATTCGATCCCCAGGTCAGCGCCCGTCCGTCGGCCGGGGAGGTCTGGGTGACCGTGCTGGGCTGGTGAGCAGTGTGGAGACCGGAGTCGGCGGCCGGCTGGACGTGACGGCCGAGGAGGTCCCGGCGGACCCGGGTTCCGTGGTCACCGCCGCGTTCCGGGTGGTCGACAGGCGGGAGGGGGTCGCGGGCGCGGACCTCGTCCTCACCGCCGATCCCGGGCTGACGTTCGAGGAGGACGTCGTGGGGTTCAGTCGGAACGGAGGCCGGCCGGGGACCTTCCGGGGCGAGCGGTCGCCGGGGAATTCCACCCTGAGGTGCGCGGGCGCCCACCTCGACGTCTACGACAGCGGGGACCGGATCGAACTCGATGTCGCCGTCCGCGTCGGCAGCAAGCTCGCCTCCGGCGATCCCGAGGTGCGGCTGGTCATCGAGAGCCCGCCGAACTGCCCTCCGGAGACCTATGGGTCCGGAGAGGTGACCATTCGCGTCAAGCTCCTCGTTCCCCACATCGACAAGGTCGACCCCCCCGGACGTGGAGGAAGGGGGCCCGGTCACTTTCGAGGGCAGCAATCTCGGCCTGGTGCGCTGGGCGGTCTTCGCGGACGAGGACGGCAGGACGGTCGTCACGGATGCCACGGGCAGAGATGTGGGCTACCTGGCGACGTCGAAGCGCCCTCCGGGGCTGGCCAACGGGCGTGGAAAGGTCTGGCTCTCCACCGCCGATGCGCAGAGCGAGATCGCACCGGGCAACACGAGCAACAGCCTGGACATCGTGTTCGAGAATCCGTAGCGGCATGGATGTGCAGGAAACGTGTTTCCCAGCCGAACAGGCTTGCCCGACCGTCGATGGGATTGTGGATTGGATTCAGGAATTGCACCACTGAGGCTCATCACGACCGACAGACACATGAGAGAAGAGGAGGCGAGGCAGGATGAGCATGCACCTTGACGCCGTTTACCCGCCCCAGGTCGAGCCGGGCGGACCGGTTCATCTGGAGGGCAGTGACCTCGGCCTGGCGCGCTGGGCGGTGTTCACGGACGCGCAGGCCAAGCACACCGTGACCGTGGCCGCGACCGCGGAGGACGTCGGCAGGGCGGTCGACTCGGTATGCCCTGACGGTCTGGACAAACCGAGTCAGGGGACGATCGCCGTCTCGGATGCCGAGACGAGGGAGCAGGTCAGCTCGTCGAACACCAGCAACACGGTGGCCCTCGGCTTCGTCAACCGCTGACATCGCGCGCCTGCGCACGAAAAGCGCGGGGGTGGGGGTAGAGGGCGCCCCCCCCGCTGAGGGTGGCGGGGTGGGCGCCGCCCCCCCCGCCGCCCAGCGGCCCCCCCCCGGCACGGCCCCGACGCCCCCCGCCCCCCCCACCCGCGGCCCC
>NZ_JBEXJK010000306.1:0-9922 GCF_040609095.1 Kitasatospora sp. NPDC004799 | reverse complement strand
GGCGCCGTAATCCTTCACCGAACCAGGAGGTCCGGCGCGATGGCAACCGCAGCAGTCTCGTTCCCGAGCCGTACGGCAGACGACGCACGCCGCCCGCCGTACGGGCGCCGCCCGGCTCAGGCCGCGCGGCGCCGCTCCGCCAGGTAGTCGTGGACGGGCGCGGCGGGGGAGAGGGTGAGGTCGGTGAGGATGTGGCCGGCCGAGACGACCTCCAGTACCGGTAGGTCGGCCAGCGGCGCCATGACGTGGGCGTTGAGCTGGAGCCTGGCGGGGCCGGTCCAGGCCTCCTTGACGGTGACGTCGGTGATCCGGGTGCGCACCAGGTCGCAGACCCGCAGCCCGCCGTCGTAGTCGGGGACGATCTTCACCCCGTACGTGGGCACGGTGATCTGCTCGCGCGCCTCGGCCGGGTCCATCGGCTCCCACTTGTAGGCCATGGTCGCGGTCGCGACCCGCTGGCTGCCGTGGTCGAGCGTGCCGACCAGGGTGCCGGCCTCGGTGAACAGCCGCGGCGCGCCCATCACCTTGGGGTAGGCGCTCAGCTCCCGGCCGGCGGCGGTGGCGGCGAAGCTGTCGAGGTACATGGCGTGCAGGTACTCGCCCTCCTCGTCCCCGTACCGGACCGGGACGACCTGCCCGGCCTCGACGTACGGGCCGAAGCCGTCGACCTCGTTCATCCTCATGACCTCGAAGCGGACCAGCGGCTCGTCGATCTCCAGCGGTTCGGGGACGACCGCGCGCAGCGCCTCGGGGTCGGTCCGGTAGACGACGTTCAGGTACTCGCGGTCGGTGAAGCGGGTGGCGCGGGGCGGGTAGACGGGGGCGGTCAGCGGGGTGGTGGCGTGGCGGACGACCTGGTCGGGGCGCATCGAGGGGCTCCTTCGCGGCGGTGGGGTTGCTTGGTCTCCTCAAACGGATACCATGTGTATCGGATACATCATGCATCCGATTGGGTCGCGACGGGAAGCGCGGCAGGCCCCACGCGGCGCGGCCCCTCGGAACGCAGCACAGCCAAGGAAGTGATCTCGATGTCGTTCACCGTCCCCAACCCCGCCGGCCGGCCCGTCGCCGTCGTCGGAGCCGGCACTCTCGGGCGCCGCATCGCCCTGATGTTCGCCACCGGCGGCGGGGAGGTCCGGATCTACGACCCCTCGGCCGAGCAGCTCGCGGCCGCCCGCGCCTACGTGGCGGAGCAGCTGCCGGCCGTCGCCGCGAAGGTCGGCGCGGGGGAGCCGGGCACCGTCGCCGTCGGCGACGACCTCGCCGAGGCGCTGCGCGGCGCCTGGCTGGTGATCGAGGCGGTGCCCGAGCGCCCGGAGCTCAAGCAGAAGGTCTTCGCCGACCTCGACCGGACCGCCGAGCCCGACGCGATCCTCGGCAGCAACTCCTCGTCCTACCCGACCAGTCGCTTCGTCGACCGGGTGCGGGAGCCGGAGCGCCTGGTCAACATCCACTTCTACATGCCGCCGGCGCAGAACGCGGTGGACCTGATGTCCAGTGGCCGCACCGACCGGGCCGTCATCGACCTGCTGCTGGCCGAACTCCCGCGCCACGGGCTGTTCCCGTTCGAGGCGCGCAGGGAGAGCACCGGCTTCATCTTCAACCGCATCTGGGCGGCCATCAAGCGCGAGTCGCTGGCCGTGGTGGCCGAGGGCGTCGCCACCGCCGAGGAGGTGGACGCCATGTGGGCCGTCAACACCGGCCTGCCCGGCGGTCCGTTCCGCGCGATGGACCAGGTCGGCCTGGACGTCGTGCTCGACATCGAGGAGCACTACGCCGCCGAGCGCCCCGGCCTGCCCACCGGCCCGCGGGAACTGCTGGCGGAGTACGTCCGGGCCGGCCGGCTCGGGGTCAAGACCGGGCGGGGCTTCTACGACCACGGCGCGGCGGACGGTGCCGCGGCGGCCTGAGGGAGCGTCGGACGGCCAGGGTGCCCGTCGGCGGGAGGCCGGCGGCGGGCACCCATCCGACCTCCGGTGCCGCATCGAGGACCTCGACAAGGTCCTGCCGTTGATCGGCGAGCAGTACTGCCGCGAGTGCTTCACCAGGCTCCGGACGGTGGCCGGGCCGGTGGGCGCGCTCCGCCTCCCGCCCGCGACCTGACGCCGGGGGCCCGGCAGCGCGCCGCACCCGTAGACTGGGCCGGGGCCGCCCGGCGGCTCCGCCGAGCCAGGAACGAGAGCCGAGGACCGCAGTTCGTGCCCAAGTCACCCACGAAGCGGCGCCCGCTGACCGTCGCCGCCCTCAACGACAGCGCCCTCGCCCTGTTCACCGAACACGGCTTCCACGCCACCTCGATCCGCGACATCGTCGCCCGCGCCGGGCTGACCCGGGGCGCGTTCTACTCCAACTACCAGGACAAGGAACAGCTGTTCCTCGCCCTGTACGACCAGCAGATCGACCGGCTGCTCGCCGACCTGCGGGCCGCCTTCACGGGCACCGCGCCGGGCGGGGACCTGCCGTCCCGGCTGCTGCGCGAACTGGCCGAGCGGCGGCGGGAGGACGAGGGCTGGTTCCTGCTCTCCATGGAGTTCACCCTGCACGCCGCCCGCCACCCCGAGGTCGCCCGCAGCCTCGCCGAGCACGAGGCCCGGCTGATCGACGGGCTGGTGGAGCTGATCGAGGCCACCTCCGAGCCCACCTCGCAGGTCCGCCCGCGCGACCTCGCCCGGCTGCTGGTCATCCTGCACGAGGGCGCCACCGCGATGCGGCTGACCGAGGAGGCCCGGGGCGAACTCGCCGAGTTCCCGGAGGAGCTGCTCCACCGCGTCGTGGACGGGCTGTTCCACGCCGGCGACCACTGAGCCGCCGGGGTTTCGGAGTTCCGTCGGCAGGCCCTCGGTGCGTACGGTGATCCGCACGGCATCGGAGAGGGGAACGCGCCATGGCGGGAACAGAACTCGGCTCGGAGACGGTACTGACCACCGAACGGCTGGTGGTGCGTCAGTGGACCACGTCCACGGCCGACCGGGAACGCGCCTTCGACATCTACTCCCGCTGGGAGGTCGTCCGGTGGCTCGGCCGGCGCCTCGGGATGACCGGCACCGGGCTGACCGACCGGTGGTACGGACGGCAGTTGGCGGAGTTCCGCATCGGACCGGGCCAAGGAGAGCAGGCATGACGGGCAGGACAGGAACGACGGACGTGACGCTGAACCTCTGGCGCCGGCCGCTCGACGAGGTGCCGCCCGAGGTGTGGGACCGCAGCGAGCTGACCGTGCTCATCCTCGCCGACACCGGGATCAGCGAACTCCCGCCCGGCATCGGCCGGTTGACCGGCCTGCGGACCCTCGACCTCGGCCACAACCGGCTCACCGCGCTGCCCGTCGAGCTCTGCGACCTCACCGGGCTCGGGGACTTCCTCTACCTGCACGACAACGCGCTGACCGCCCTGCCCGAGGAGCTCGGCCGACTCACCGCGCTGCGCTACCTCAACGTCGGAGAGAACCGCCTCACCGAACTCCCCGCCGCCATCGGCGGGTTGGCCTCGCTGGTCGAGCTGCGGGCGCAGCACAACCGGCTCACCGCCCTGCCGGAGTCGATCGGCGAACTCGGCGCGCTGCGGGAACTCTGGCTGCGCGGCAACGAGTTGACCGACCTGCCGGGCTCGGTCGGTCGGCTGGCCGAGCTGCGCGAGCTGGAACTCCGGGAGAACGCCCTCACCGAACTGCCGGCCGTGCTCGCCAGTCTCCCCCGGCTGCGCCGCCTCGACCTGCGCGGCAACCGGATCGCCGAACTGCCGGACTGGCTGGCCGATCCGGGCGCGCTGCCCGCACTGGAGAAGCTGGACCTGCGGTGGAACGAGGTGCGGCCGTCGGACCGGCTGCTGGCGGCGCTGGCCGCGCGCGGGTGCGTCACGCTCCGCTGAGCCCGAGGCGTCGGACTCCGATCCGGAAAAAGATCAACACGGACGGTGCGGAGCTGCTACCGTGGAACGCATGAAGCGCGCTGCACTCGTCACGACGACGCCGGAGAGAGTCCCGGCGCGCTGACTGCTGACCTAGTCCGAAGCCCCGGGGCGAGTGCCCCGGGGCTTCGCCGTTTCCCGGACCCACTCGCCCGCAGACCGAGTGGAGACCACCCTCATGCACGACCACCAGCCGCACGAGCACTCCGCGTCCGCGCACGCGGCGCACGACCACCGCAAGCTCGGCCGCGAACTCGACCTCTTCGACACCGACCCGCTGATGGGCTCCGGCCTCCCGTACTGGCTCCCCGACGGCGCCGCGATCCGGCACTCCCTGGAGGAGTTCATCCGCGGCCGCGAGCGCCGGGCCGGCTACCGCCACGTCTACTCCCCGGTGCTCGGCAAGCGCGAGCTGTACGAGATCTCCGGCCACTGGGCGCACTACCGCGAGGACATGTTCCCGCCCATGGAGCTGGGCTCCGAGGAGATGGTGCTGCGCCCCAGCCTCTGTCCGCACCACGCGCTGATCTACCGCTCCCGCTCCCACAGCTACCGGGAACTACCCCTGCGCATGGCCGAGTTGGGCGGGATGTACCGCTCCGAGCTGTCCGGGGTGCTGGGCGGGCTGACCAGGGTCCGGGCGATCCAGCTGAACGACGCCCACGTCTTCTGCACCCCGGAGCAGGCGGCCGACGAGGCCGTCGCCGCACTCGAGCTGATCCGTGAGGTGCACCGGGCGCTGGGCGTCGTCCCGGTCCGCTACCGCCTCTCGCTGCCCGGCGCGGGCGGCAAGTACGTGGCGGACCCGGCGCTCTGGGAGCGGGCCGTCGCCCTGCTCACCGAGGTGCTGGAGCGCTCGGGCGTGCCGTTCGAGGCGGCGGAGGGCGAGGCCGCGTTCTACGGGCCCAAGATCGACGTGCAGATCGCCGACGGTGCCGGGCGCGAGTTCACCCTCTCCACCGTGCAGATCGACTTCCACCAGCCCGAGCGGTTCAACCTGCACTACATCGGCGCGGACGGCGCCAAGCACCGGCCGGTGATGGTGCACCGCAGCGTGATCGGCAGCGTCGAGCGCGTGGTCGCCCACCTGATCGAGCTGTACGGCGGCGCGTTCCCGGCCTGGCTCGCGCCCGTCCAGGTGGTGCTGCTGCCCGTTTCCGACGCCGAGCTGCCGCAGGCCGAACGGTTCCGGCAGCGCTGCCTGGACCTCGGGCTGCGGGCCGAGGTCGCCGGTCCCGAGCACGGCAGCCTCGGCGCCCGGATCCGGGAGGCCCGGCTGGTGCCCTACCAGGCGGTGATCGGGGCGAAGGAGGCGGTGGACGACCGGGTGGCGCTGCGGCTGCGGGACGGCCGGCGGCTGGAGCCGCTGCCGGCCGAGGAGGCGTGGGCGCGGATCGGCGCGCTGGTGGCGGCCTGCGACCCGGAGCTGTGGGCGGAGGGCGCCTCCCCGGCGGCCTGATCACCGAATCCGGTGGCAGTGGCGGCCGCCTGGACGATCGGACGCCGGGCCGTCGGGGCCGCGCCGGTTGGCGTTGGCCCGGTGGCGTACGTACGACTAGTGCGGTGCGCGGTGTGTCGGCCGGGCCGTGGGCGGCGGCCGCCCGTCGAATGGGGCCGGGCGGACCTGGTCCACGGCCGCCCGGCCCGTCCCCACCCGTACGGAGGTACCCCGATGCGCATCCCACGCGGCTTCGCCGCTCCCGCTCTGGTCGGCTGTCTCGCCCTCGCCGGGGCGGTGGCCGCCACCCCGGCGGGCTCGGCCGAGCTCCGCCCGGTGCCCAGCCCCGCCGTCCAGTACTGCGCCGCCGTGCTCGGGCACGTCCCGGGCGCCGACGCCGCCTCGCAGGCCCTCGGGCGGGCCTGCTCGTCGGACTTCCGGGCCGATCAACTCGTCCAGGCCGGAGGTGAGTTCGAGGCCTCGGCGCTGGCCGGCCGCCCCTCGCTGCCGATGGAGTAGCTCCGGCCGGCGTGCCGTGCCGATTGCCCGTGCCCGGCCGCCCGCGCCGGATCGGCCGCGCCGCGCGAGGTGGAGGCCCCGTGCGGCGCGCGCCGGTCAGTACGACTGGAGTTCGATCAGGCGGCCGTCCGGGTCGCGCAGATGGGCACTGCGCAGGGTGGGGCCCCACTCCGGGCGGTCGGCCGCCGGTGCGGCCGGAGTGCCGCCGTGGCGCAGGCAGAGGTCGAGGGCGGCGTCCACGTCGTCCACCCGGAGGACCAGCATCGCGGCGTCCTGGGCGGGCGCGGCGGGGTGGCCGGGCAGCTCGGCGGTGCCGAGGGCGGCGGCCATCGCGGAGCGGTCGAAGAGCGCCAGGAGGGTCTGGTCGGCGACGTCCCAGTTGGCGTACGGGCCCTCGGGTGCCCCCTTGGCCAGGGCGGCGCCGGTGAGCGGTGGGAGGACCGCGCGGTAGAAGCCGAAGCACTCGGCGAAGCGGGAGACGAGCAGGCGGGGGTACAGGGCGTCCACGGGTGCACTCCTGGGAGGGTTCCTGACGGCGAATTAGTGGGTCGGCACCCACTATAGGGAGAGACCCTAGACTGCCGCCATGGCCTCCGTGAAACCGCAGCCCGCCGCCGAGCTCCCGCCGTCCCTGCTGGACCTCAGCACCTACCTGCTCTCCCGGATCGGCAAGGCGGCGCGCAGCCGGCTCGCCGAGCGGCTGGCCGAACGCGGCCTGCGGCTCTGGGACATGGCGGTGCTGGCCGCGCTCGCCGACTTCGGCCCGCAGGCCCAGCGGGACCTGGTGCGACGGCTGGCCATCGACCCGAGCGACCTCGCCAAGGTCGCCGACCAGCTCGCCGCCGCCGGGTACGTCGTGCGCGTCCGCGACCAGGCCGACCGGCGTCGGGTGTCGGTCTCGGTCACCGACGCCGGTCGGGCGCTGCTCGCCGAACTGGACGCGCAGGCGCGGGCGGTGCAGGACGAGGTGCTGGCGCCGCTGGACCCGGGGGAGCGGCGGGCGCTGCAGGAGCTGCTGCTGCGGGTGCACCGCGGGACGGGGGAGTGGCGCGGCGGCCTGTGACCCGGCTGCGCGGCTCAGGAGGCGGGCGGGCCCGGGCGGCGGGCGCCGGCGAACTCGTTCGCCCAGCGCGGGACGTCGAGCACGTTCTCGACCCGGGCGACCAGGGTCCCCGTCCGCTCGGCGTGGATCATCGCGCCCTCGCCGACGTAGACCCCGACGTGGTGCAGGGGTGCGTCGGGGCGGGAGAAGAACAGCAGGTCGCCCGGGGCGAGTTCGGCGCGCGGCACGGGAGCGCTGAGGTTGAACTGCGCGACGGTGTAGTGCCCGAGCTCGACGGTGCCGTGGCTGGCCCGGTACCAGCAGTAGAGCGACAGGCCGCTGCAGTCGAAGCCGACCGTCTTCTCACCCATGCACACGCCGTTCAGCCAGCCGTTCTCCTCGTCGCAGAAGCCGAGGCCCGCGCCCAGCCGGTCGCCGCCGCCCCAGGCGTACGGCACGCCGAGCTGGCTCGTGGCCACCTCGGCGACCCGGCGGCCCAGTGCGGCGACCGGCAGGGTCCGGGTGGTGTCGGACGAGGCGTCGGACGCCGCCTGGGCGGCCGGGCCGAGCGCGGGGACGAGGCCGGCGCCGAGCGCGAGGCCGAGCATGCGGCGCCGGCGGACTCCGGGGGCCTGGTCTCGGCCGGACGGTTGGGGTTCCATGGCGGTGCCTCCCGGTGCTGGAGGTGGGCGGGCGCGCGGGGGCGTGGTGCCCGGGCGCTCGCACCAGGATTCCGCTCCGGCGGGCCGGTCCGCCATCACCCGCAACGGTGAATCGCGGAAGCACGGGCCGTGAAGCGGAAGGGAGTTCGGCGATGAGCGGCCTGACGGAACATCAGGAAGACGTCCTGGTGCGGCTCCCCGGGAACCGGTCCGGGTCGGCCTGGGCGGTCCGGACCGGTTCCGTCGGGTCGGCCTGGGCGGTCCGGACCGGTTCCGTCGGGTCGGTCAGGCGCCGGCGAGCAGGGCGTCCAGCTTCTGGTAGCCCTCGACCACGCCGTGCTCCATGCCGCTGGCCAGGATGGCGTCCCGGGCCGCCAGGCTGTCGACCACCGACAGCACGGTGACGCGGGTGCGGCCCTCCCCGGCGGGCTCGAAGGTCGCGGTGTCCAGCGAGACGCCGTCCGGCACGCCCTCGTAGGTGAAGGTCTGCACCAGCCGGGTGGCCGGCCGGACCTCGTGGAAGGAGCCGTAGAAGGCCGCGACCTCCTGGCCGTCGCGGTGCACCGAGTAGCGGTAGTGCCCGCCGGTCCGCCCCTCCCAGGCGTCGATCTTCATGTCGAGGTCCTTCGGGCCGAGCCAGCGCACCACCAGCTCGGGGTCGATCCACGCCCGGAACACCCGCTCCTGCGGCGCCGCGAACTCTCGGGTGATCCGGATGGTCGGCAGCTGGGGGTCCGCCTCGATGCGGGTCCCGGGGCCGGTGGTGGACGTCATGACGGGGCTCCTTCGCTCTGCTCGGGTGGGTGGTTCTCTCCGGTGCGCCGAGGGTCCGGGGCCGGTCCGGCGCGGTCGTCCTCCAGGTCGGCGAGCAGCGCGTCCAGCCGGCCGAACCGCTCCTCGGCCTGGCGCCGGTACCGCTCGATCCAGCTCGTCATCAAGTCCAACACCCGCGGTTCCAGATGGCACGGCCGCCGCTGCCCGTCCCGGCTGCGGCTCACCAGTCCCGCCTCCTCCAGCACCTTCAGGTGCTTGGAGACGGCCTGCAGGGACATCGCGTAGGACTCCGCCAGCTCGCCGACGCTCGCATCGCGGACCGCCAGCCGGGCGACGATGTCCCGCCGGGTCGGATCCCCCAGCGCCACGAACGCCCGGGACAGCTGGTCGACGGCCACCGCACACCCCTGTTCATCCTCAACCGATCGGTTGAGAGCAACGCTACTCCGCCCGCCCGCCGTATTCAACCGATCGGTTGAGGGTTCCTTGGCCTCGCCCGGGGTTGACGGCGGAAAAGTGTGAGTGGTTGAGTACTCACATGCAGAACGAACGACCCCGGCAGCTGTCCACCGCCGAGGAGCGTCGCGAGACGGTGCTGCGCACCGCGATCGGGGCCTTCGCCGCGCGGGGGTACTTCGGCACCACCACCACGGAGGTGGCGAAGGCCGCCGGCATCTCGCAGGCGTACGTGTACCGGCTCTTCCCGAGCAAGGAGGCCCTGTTCGTGGCGGTGGTGGAGCACTGCTTCGTCCGGGTCCGGGGGAGTCTGGAGCGCGGCGCGGCGCAGGCGCGGGGGAGTTCGCCGGAGGCGGTCCTCGAGTCCATGGGGGACGCCTACGCCAAGCTGATCACCGACAACGACCTGATGCTGGTCCAGCTGCACGCCCAGGCGGCGGCGGTCTCCGAGCCGGCCGTCCGGGAGGCGGTCCGGCAGGGGTACGCCCGGCTGGTCGAGTACGTGCGGGGCGCCTCGGGCGCGGCGGAGTCGCAGATCCAGGGCTTCTTCGCCACCGGGATGCTCTGCCACCTGCTGGTCTCGATGGGCGCCGACGAGGTCGACGCGCCGTGGACGCGGACCCTCGCGGCCGGCATCACGCACTATTAGCCACGACCGGCCGCTACCGGCCACTGCCACCCGGCCCCGGCGGGGCGGGAGGTCCGCGCGCACGCGACGGGCCGAACGCCGCCGCCGTTTCTTTGGGCTCGAATGTGAGTGGTCAACCACTCATTTCTCTCATGCCTGGAAAGGAGGACACCGCCGTGAGCCCGCAGGACGCAGCCCCGCCCCTCGCCCGCCGTACGGCCGGTGGCGCACTGGCGGCCCTCGCCGGTGCGCAGTTCACCGTCATCCTCAGCACCTCGATCGTCAACGTCGCCCTCCCGAGCGTCCGCGACGGCCTCGGTCTCTCCGAGGACGGTGCCGCCTGGGTGGTCAACGCCTACGGCCTCGCCTTCGGCGCGCTCCTGCTGGCCGGCGGACGGCTCGCCGACCTGGCCGGACGGCGCCGCGTGCTGCTCGCCGGGCTCGCCCTGTTCGCCGCCGCCTCGGCGGCCGCCGGGCTGGCGCCCACCGCGGCGGCA
>NZ_JBEXJK010000305.1:0-9927 GCF_040609095.1 Kitasatospora sp. NPDC004799 | reverse complement strand
CGCAAGGCGGAGGAGGGAGCCACTGCGGAGCATTGGCGACCGACGACAACGCGGCGAGGTGCGTGCCCCGGCGTCGCGAGCCCGACTGGAATCGTCAGACACGCCCTAACCGAAGCACGGCGCCCGCGGGGGACGCGGCGTCCGAAGGAAACACGGCGTCTGTGAGGAAGCGCGACGCTCGAAGGAACGGAAAGGGACCCTCATGAGCGGCGGCGTGATCGCCATCGTCATCACACTGATCGTCATCGGCGGGATCAGCCTCAGCATCGTCTCGTACTTCACCCTCCAGCGGCACCGCGCGGACGCCGCCGCGATGGCCGCCTACCGGCGGCTGGCCGAGGACACGCTGGCCGGCCAGAAGCTGCTCCGGGGTGAACTGCGCGCGCTGACCGCCCGGTTGGCCTCGGTCGAGGACCTGCTGCGAAGCGTCGACGAACACTGACATCCGTCCGGCACCCACGGAGTTGCCCATGACCACCGCAACCGTGCACGGCATCACCGACGCCGTGCGACTGAGGAACGTCCGCCGCAGCTACGGCAACGAGCGCAACCGGGTCGTCGCCCTCGACGACGTGTCGGTGGGCTTCGGCCGCAGCACCTTCACCGCCGTGATGGGGCCGTCCGGATCGGGCAAGACCACCCTGCTGCAGTGCGCCGCCGGGCTGGACCGGCCGGACTCCGGCTCGGTCTCGCTGGACGGCCTGGAGCTCGCCGGGCTCAGCGAGAAGGAGCTCACCAGGCTCCGCCGGGACCGGATCGGCTTCGTCTTCCAGGCCTTCAACCTGCTGCCCGCGCTGAGCGTGGCCGACAACGTGGCCCTGCCGCTGCGGCTGGCCGGGCGCCGGCCCTCCCGGGAGAGCGTCCAGCGGGTGCTGGAGCAGGTCGGCCTCGGGGCGCGCGGCGAGCACCGGCCCGGCGAGCTGTCCGGCGGCCAGCAGCAGCGGGTCGCCATCGCCCGGGCCCTGATCACCCGGCCCGCGGTGCTGTTCGGCGACGAGCCGACCGGCGCCCTGGACACCCGTACCGCGGTGGAGGTCCTGCGGCTGCTGCGCCAGGCCGTCCACGGCGACGGGCAGACCGCCGTCATGGTCACCCACGACCCGGTCGCCGCCTCCTACGCCGACCGGGTGCTGTTCCTGGCCGACGGACGGATCGTCGACGAGCTGAGCGGCGCCTCGGCCGACACCATCGCCGAGCGGATGACCAGGCTCGGCGCCTGGGGCGACGACGCCGACGCCCCCGCCGACCGTGCCGGAGAGGCGGCCCGCTGATGTTCACCCTGGCCCTGCAGACCCTGCGGTTCCGCCGCACCAGCTTCGTCGCCTCCACCGTCGCGCTGTTCTTCGGCGCGGTGATCCTCACCGCCTGCGGCGGCCTGATGGAGACCGGCATCCGCCACCGGGTGCCGCCGTTCGCGGACGTTCCGGCCGGCACCCAGCAGGCGGCCAGCCGGCTGATCTCGATGTCCGCGGTGTTCGGCGGCATCGCCGCGATGGTCACCGTCTTCATCGTCGGCTCCACGCTGGCCCTGGTGGTCCAGCAGCGGCTCGGCGAGATGGCGCTGCTGCGCGCCATCGGCACCCTGCCCGGACAGCTGCGCCGGATGATCGTGGTGGAGACCCTGGTGGTCGCGCTCCTCGCCGTCGCCCTCGCCCTGGTGCCGGGCTACCTCGCGGGCGAGTGGATGCTGGCGCGGATCGCGGCCAGCGGGGTGGTCCCCGAGGGGATCGCCTACCACGCCGGCTGGATCCCGATGGTCACCGCGGCCGGCACCTCGATGCTCGCCGCGCTGACCGCGGCCTTCATCGCCTCCCGCCGGGCGGCGCTCTCCCGGCCCGCCGACGCGCTCGCCGAGTCCCGCCTCCAGCACCGCTGGCTGAGCGGCCCGCGGCTGGCCTTCGCGGTGCTCTGCCTGGCCGGCGGCACCGCCCTGGCCGTGGTCACCGGGACGGTGATGAACGGCGAGGTCGCGGCCAGCACGGCCGGCCCCTCGGCGATGCTCTGGGCCGGCGGGATCGCCCTGCTCAGCCCCGGGCTGACCAAGGTGCTCACCGCGGTGTTCCACCGCCCGCTGCGCGCGCTGTTCGGCCTGACCGGGGACCTGGCGATGGACAACGCCCGGGCCCGCCGGATCCGGATCGCGGGCGCGGTCAGCCCCGTGATGCTCGCCACCGGGCTGTCCACCGCGCTGATCTACCTGCAGACCACGCTGTCCGCCGGACAGGGCGGCGACGGGGTCGGCGCCTGGGTGGACTACCTGCTGGCCGGCAGCATCATCGCGTACGCGGTGATCTCCCTGGTCAACACCCTGGTGGTGGCGGCCGCCGAGCGCCGCCGGGAGTTCGCCCTGCAGCGGCTGGTCGGCGCCACCCCCGGCCAGATCCTGGCGATGACCGGCATCGAGTCGCTGCTCGTCACCACCGTCGGCACGGTGCTCGGCACCTTCGTCGCCGGGGCGACGCTCGCGCCGTTCCGGATGGCGCTGGACGGCTCCTGGCTGCCCCGGGGGCCGCTCTGGATCTACCTCTCGATCGTCGGGTTCGTCGGGGCGCTGACCGCCCTGGCCAGTGTCTCGGCCACCGGGGCGGCGCTGCGGACGCCCCCCGCCGAGGCGCTCGCCACCCTGTGACCGGCGCCGGGCCCGGACCGGTCCGGGCCCGCCCGGCCGGCTCCGCCGCGCTGCACCCGGGGCGGCAGGAAGGACTCCAACTCGACGAAGTCCTCCGGGTGTTGGGTGACCCACGACCAGTAGCAGGGGATCGTCCGGGCGTACTCGCAGTAGTAGCGGCGCAGGGTGTTCAGCAGCCGGCGCTGGATGTCGCCGGTCACCGAGTCGCTGCGCCAGACCAGCAGCATGTCGGTGCCCTCGGCGACGGAGACCGGGACCAGCCGCACCTCGCGGGTGGCGCCGGTGGGCGGGGTCAGCGCGGCGGCCCGGGCGTCCCGGACCCAGTTCATCGCCTCGTGGTGGCCGTCGACGTAGTGGAGCACCTCCGGGTCGAACCCGCCGATGGCGGCGAAGAGTTGCTTCTCGATCGGGTGGAACCAGTGGTCGCGGGTGTAGCGCACCCAGCGCAGCGCGGCGAGCTGCGCCGGGCTCACCGTCTCGTGGCCGACCAGGCAGTGGTCGTGCGGGAGCGCCACCCAGACGGGCTCCCGCACGATCACCGTGCTGGCCAGGGCCAGTTCGTCCGCCTCGGCCGAGGCGGCCAGCGCGACCCCGGGCACCATCGCGGCGTGCAGGGTGCCGCGGGACACCTGCGCGATGGCCGCGTCGGGGCTGAGCGTCTCGGTCTGCACCTCCTTGACCGGCAGGGCGGACTTGAGCGCGCTGCGCAGCGAGGGCGGCGTCCACTCGGCGTTCCCGAACCGGAACACCTCGGTGAAGTGGGCGGCCGCCTCGGCGATCACCCGGTCCGCGTGCCGGACGAGTTCGGCCAGCATCGGGATGAGCCGCTCTCCCAAGCCGGTCGGAATGATTCCGGTCCTGGTCCGTACGAACAGTTCGCCGCCGACCGCCCTTTCGATCCGCTTCAATTGTGCGGTGAGGCTCGATTGCGGGAGGTTCAATTGGGCCGCGGCTCTGGAAATGCTGCCCAGCCGGTCGATGGTGGTGACGATCTTGGCATGCCTCAACTCGACGTCCACTGGGCCCCCGTCCGCGATTCCCACTTCTCGCGTAGCCACCAGGAAAATTCCAAGGCGGTCGCCACGCTAACAGAGCGATCCTGGGGCGTCCACAGTCGGACCGCGCGCGAACGGGGCGGAATCGGGCGGTGTCCGCGGGGCCGAATGCGCGGCGCGATCGGTGATCGTTCTTCCGGGATTCCGGGATTCCGGAACGGGCATATGCCAAGCGGAATCAGGCCGGTACGGGTCCGGCGAGGTCCAGCGCCCGCCGCGGCTCGCCGAGCAGGTCCGCCTGCCGCAGGATCGCCTGGTAGGCGTGGTGCAGCGCGCGGCCGGGCTCCAGCCCCAGGTCGTCGGCGAGGCGCCGGCGGGTGCTGTGGAAGACCTCCAGCGCCTCGGCCTGCCGGCCGTCGCGGTAGAGCGCCAGCATCAACAGCTCGCTCAGGCGCTCCCGTTCGGAGTGCTCGTCGGCGAGCTGGCGCAGTTCGGAGACCGGGACGCGGGCCGAGTCCACGGCGAGCTTGGCGGCGGTCAGGTCCTCGTACGCGCTGATCCGGCGCTCCTCCAGGTGGGCCGCCCTGATCCGGCAGCGCAGCCCGTCGCAGGAGTCCATCAGCGCTCCGCCGCGCCACAGGCCGAGCGCCTGCTCCAGGGTGGCGATGGCCCGGGCCGGGTCCCGGCGGACGAGGTCGCCGCCCTCGTCGGAGAGCCGCAGGAACCGGTGCGCGTCGATCGCGTCCGGCGGGACGTCGAGCAGATAGCCGCCGTTCGCGGTGCGCAGGGTTTCGTCGCCCTTGCGGCCGGTCACGGATTCCAGCAGCCGGCGCAGCCGTCCGACATTCGCCTGGAGGGCGTTGCGGGCATTGGCCATCGGTTGGTCGCCCCATAACTCGTCCACGATCTCGTCGAACGGGACGGGTATCCCCGGGGAGGTCGCCAGCAGGGTCAGTACGACGCTGGTCCGCTTCGACGCCATGGTGTAGTGCTCGTTCTCGTGGGACAGGAGCAGCGGTCCCAGAAGCTTGATTTCCACAACAGCATCCCCCATTGGTCCGAGCCGTCCAGGTGAGTCTGCGCGACGCCGGAGCGGACCGGGAGATACCAGCTGGGCGGGGGAGCCGCGGGCGGGTGGTATGACGCGCCCTGTTCATGACACCCAGGGGGCGCCGGATCGACGGGGGAGCGATCCGGCGCCCTGCTCGGGGCGGGGGCGCGGCCTGGCCGTGCCGCCCGGTGACCGGCCGAAACGGGGACGCAGCGTGACGGCTGGTCCTGATCTGTCGACCTGTCAGAAGAATGCTACAGGTGGCGGATTGAGCTGTCCATGGGGAGTCGGAATTGCCGCTACGGTTGCCGGGCTCCGCTGCCGTAGCGGTCCAGCTCGTGGAAGAAGCCGTCCACGACGCCGAGTTCACCCCGGGCCGCCAGTTCATCGTAGACGAACCTGCCGACCGCGAGGTCCAGGACGCCGAGTCCGAACGGAGAGAACACCACCGGGCGGTCGGTCGGCACCTCCACCCGGCCGGCCATCACCTCGTGGAGCGTGCCGTCGACGAAGTCCCGGTTGCCGGTGAGCCGTTCGGTCAGGTGCGGGGAGGTCTCGGCCTTCAGGCAGTGCTCGACGTCGTCCAGCACGTTGGCCGAGGCGAGCAGCACCTCGGGGGTCAGGTCGCGCAGCGAGACGTTGAGCACCACCGGGTTGTGCGAGAACCACGCGGGGTCGGTGATGTGCGGCCGGGCGGCGACGGTGGCCAGGACCACCAGGTCCGAGGAGCGGACGAGCGCCTCGGCGCTGTCGTGCACGGTGATCCGGGGTGCCGCGCAGGGGCCGTCCGGGGCGGTGCCGTCCGGGGCGGCGCGTTTCAGGTAGCCGCGGAAGCCGGCCGCGTGCTCGGCGGACAGGTCGTGCACCCCGACCTCGTCGAACTCCCAGCCGGTGCGGGCCAGATAGGTGTGGATGTGCCGGGCGATCAGGCCGGTGCCGACGAAGCCGACCCGCCGCGGCCGGGGCCGACCGACGGAGAGCCGGTCGGCCGCCAGCGCGGCCGAGGCGGCCGTGCGGGCGGCGCTGATGATCGAGCTCTCCAGGCAGGCGATCGGGTAGCCGGTCGCGGGGTCGTTGAGCACCAGCACCGCGGAGGCCCGGGGCAGGCCCGCGGCCACGTTCTCCGGGAAGCTGGAGATCCACTTGATCCCGTCGACCGGCGCGGCGCCGCCCACCGAGGCCGGCAGCGCGATGATGCGCGAACTCGGCCGGTCCGGGAAGCGCAGGAAGTACGACGGCGGGTTGACCGTGCCGCCCTCGCCGTGCACCCGGTAGGTCGCCGCGACCAGGTCGAGGGTGTGCTTCTCGTTGCCGGACAGCACGCTGTGCACCTGCGCGCCGGGGATCACGGCGAACTGCGGGATCGTCCGCTGCTGCGTCATGGGCTGGCTCCGTCTCGGGGGGAGATCTGGCCACAGCAGTGTGGCTGACCTGCGCTGACACCGCGCTGACGAACCGTCAGGTGTTCGAGTCGTTCGGCAGGTACGGATCAACCCGACCTGCGACTTTCGGCCAGTGCCAAATGACCTGGTCGGACCTTACGCCGTTGCCTAGAGTCGCTCTCTGGTGGCGCCGCCCTCAGCTTCTTCCAGCGGGGTGACGACCGACGGCGCCACCGCTGCCGGTGTCCGGCACCTCCCCTGCCGGCACACGTGGACCACCGAAGAGGAGTGACCAGTGCTCGACCGGGTTGTGATCGTAGGCGGCGGAACAGCGGGATGGATGACGGCCTCGTACCTGAAGGCCGCGTTCGAGGACCGGGTGGACATCACCCTCGTGGAGTCCGGCAACGTCTCCACCGTGGGCGTCGGCGAGGCCACCTTCAGCGACATCCGCCACTTCTTCGAGTTCCTCGGGCTCAAGGAGAAGGACTGGATGCCGGCCTGCAACGCGACGTACAAGCTCGCCGTGCGGTTCGAGAACTGGCGCGAGCCCGGCCACTACTTCTACCACCCGTTCGAGCAGATGCGCTCGGTCAACGGCTTCCCGCTCACCGACTGGTGGCTCAAGCAGGGCCCCACCGGCCGGTTCGACAAGGACTGCTTCGTGATGGCCTCCGTCATCGACGCCGGCCTCAGCCCCCGCCACCTCGACGGCACCCTGATCGACCAGCCCTTCGACGAGGGCGCGGACGAGATGCAGGGCCTCACCATGTCCGAGCACCAGGGCAAGACCCAGTTCCCGTACGCCTACCAGTTCGAGGCCGCGCTGCTCGCCAAGTACCTGACCCAGTACGCGACCGACCGCGGGGTCAGGCGGATCGTCGACGACGTCCAGGAGGTGCGGCTCGACGAGCGCGGCTGGATCAGCGGGCTGCGCACCGCCGAGCACGGCGAACTCACCGGCGACCTCTTCGTCGACTGCACCGGCTTCCGCGGCCTGCTGCTCAACAAGGCGCTGGAGGAGCCGTTCATCTCCTACCAGGACACCCTGCCCAACGACAGCGCGGTCGCCCTCCAGGTGCCGATGGACATGGAGAAGCGCGGCGTCCTGCCGTGCACCACCGCGACCGCCCAGGACGCCGGCTGGATCTGGACGATCCCGCTGATGGGCCGGGTCGGCACCGGGTACGTCTACGCGAAGGACTACCTCTCCCCGGAGGAGGCCGAGCGGACCCTGCGCGCCTTCGTCGGCCCCGCCGCCGCCGAGGTCGAGGCCAACCACATCAGAATGCGGATCGGCCGCAGCCGCAACTCCTGGGCCCGCAACTGCGTGGCGATCGGCCTGTCCAGCGGCTTCGTGGAGCCGCTGGAGTCGACCGGGATCTTCTTCATCCACCACGCCATCGAGCAGCTGGTCAAGTACTTCCCGGCGCAGGACTGGAACCCGGCCCGGCGCGACCTCTACAACCGGGCCGTCGCCCATGTCATGGACGGCGTGCGCGAGTTCCTGGTGCTGCACTACGTCGCCGCCAAGCGCACCGACACCCAGTACTGGCGGGACACCAAGACCCGGGCGATCCCGGACGGGCTAGCCGAGCGGCTGGAACTCTGGAAGCACCAACTCCCTGACTCCGAAACGGTGTTCCCGTACTACCACGGCCTGCCGCCGTACTCCTACATGTGCGTCCTGCTGGGCATGGGCGGCATCGAGGTGGCGCACTCGCCGGCCCTGGACCTGACCGACGGCGCCGCCGCGGAACGGGAGTTCGCCCAGATCCGGGAGAAGACCGAGCGGCTCGTCTCGGCCCTGCCCAAGGCGTACGACTACTTCGCCCGGATGCGCTGACCACGACCCCCGGGAAGGGGCCCGTTCATCATGGACGTCCTCCAGTTCCTGACCCGCGTGGCGCACGCGGCCGCCGTCCTCGGCGTCGTGCTGCTGATCGCCGTGGCGGGGAGGAGAGTCGCGCGCCGTCTGCGGCAGCCGGAGGTGATCGGGGAGATCACGGGGGGCCTGCTGGCCGGGCCCGCCGTGATCGCCCTGGTCGGTCGGCCCGCCTTCGACGACGTGCTGCCGGGGCCGGTGTTCGACCTCGTCAAGAACGTCGCCGAGGCCGCCCTGGTGCTCTTCCTGGTCGGCCTCGCCCACAAGCTGCGCCGGGGCCGGGAGCGGCTGCCCCGGCGCAGCACCACCTGGATCGTCACCGGGGCCCTGGTGCCGCCGCTGGCCACCGGCTGCCTGCTGGTCGGACTGGTCGCGCTCACCGGCGACCGGGCGGCCCGCGGCACCGCCCCGCTGCCCGCCTACCTCCTGATGGTCGCGGTCACGATGTCCATCACCGCCGTCCCGGTGATGGCCCGCATCCTGGCCGACCGCGGGATGGGCGACACCGTGCCGGGCCGGCTCTCGCTGGCCTCGGCCGTGGTCATCGACGCCGTCGGCTGGCTGCTGCTCTCGGTGGCGATCAGCCTGGGCGCCGGGGACCTCGCGCGCTCGCTCCACTCGCTGCGCGCCCTGGCCGTCGGTGTGCTCTGCGCGCTGGCCATCCGCTACGCGCTCGGCACCCGTACCGCCTCCCGGCTCTGCGGCCGCTCGCCCCGGGCGATGGCCGTCCTGGTCGGGGCGGCCGCCCTCGCGGTGGCCTTCACCATGGAGCACCTCGGCATGACGTCGATCCTCGGCGCCGCCCTGGCCGGGCTGGCGATCCCGCACGACGACGGCGGCCCGTGGACCCGCGTGGTGTCCACGGTGTCCCGGTCGGGACAGTTCCTGACCCCCGCCTTCTTCGTGGTCACCGGGATCACCGTGCTCACCCGCGCGTTCTCCGCCACCTCCGGGGTGCTGATCGCGGGCACGGTCCTGCTCGGCTTCCTCGGCAAGGGCCTCGGCGGGTACGCCGGGGCCCGGCTCGGCGGCCAGCGGCCCCGGGCCGCCCGGCGGATCGGCGCGCTGATGAACACCCGCGGGCTGACCGAGCTGATCGTCCTCCAGGCCGGCTACGCCTCCGGGGTGCTGCCCGCGCCGCTGGTCCTGGCGCTGGTGGTGATGGCGCTGGCCACCACGGCGGCGACCGGGCCGCTGCTGGGACTGTTCGACCGGCTGGAGGGCCGGCCGGCGGGGGCGGGGACCGGGGCGGCCGGTGTGCCGGCCGTGGCAGCGAGGGAGTCCGTCGAGACGGAAAGCGGTGCGAGATGACCGAGTACGCGGGTGAACCGGCCGGGACGGTGCGGAGCGCGGGAGCCGTGCGGACGGGGGGCGTGGGGACGGCCGGGGCCGCGCCCGAGGAGTTCCGGACCATGATGAGCGGGTTCCCCACCGGCGTGAGCGTGGTGTCCGCCACCGGCCCCGACGGCGTCCCGAAGGGCATGACCTGCTCCGCGGTGTGCAGCGTCTCACTCGACCCGCCGACCCTCCTGGTCTGCCTGCGCGACGGCAGCCCCACGCTCGAAGCCGTCACCGGCAGCGGCCTGTTCGCGGTCAACCTGCTCCACGAGGACGCCCGGGGGACGGCCGAACTGTTCGCCTCCGGCAACCCGGACCGCTACCAGCTGCTCCCCTGGGAACAGACCCCGGACGCGGCCGGCCCGCACCTGGTGCGCGACGCCCACACGGTGGCGGACTGCGCCGTGGTGCTGACCCAGCGGGTGGGCGACCACGTCACCGTGTACGGCGAGGTCCGCCGGGTGGTGCGGCGCCACCCGCCGCGGCCGCTGCTGTACGGGCTGCGGCAGTTCCGGGCCTGGCCGCGGGGCTGACCCCGGCGGGACGGACGCGGCCCCCGGCACCTCCTCCGGTGCCGGGGGTCCCTGCCACTCCGGCGGCCGGTCAGGAGGCGAGCAGCAGCGAGGTGCTCCGGGGCCGGGCGCCGC
>NZ_JBEXJK010000304.1:0-9953 GCF_040609095.1 Kitasatospora sp. NPDC004799 | reverse complement strand
GGGAGCCCCCGGCAGCAGCGCCGGAGGCTCCCCGGGAACGCAGACGGCCCGCGGGCTGCTCCTTCGACGCCGGCCCGTGCACTGGCCAGGCGCCGAGGCACCGGGGATGTACCGGTGAGCCCGCGGGCCGGGTGACTGCTTGGATTTCGCCTGCCGGAGGCCTGGGGCCTCACCCTGCGCAGGCAGGGGCGGCTCTAGCGAGCAGCCACCTCACGCATCCTGATGGAACTCAACTCAGGATCACCTCCCTTCAGTGTGCTGCCAGCCTAGGCAGCGTTCCGGGCGGAGGCAACGGATTAACGCGCGGTGCCCGCGTCCGCCGCTCAGGCGGTCTTGAGCTGGTCCTTGAACTTGGTGAAGTCGAGCGTGTTGTCGGCCGACGGGACCTGGACGGTCAGCGGCTTGTCGAACTCGCTGAAGTCGATCTTGCCGTTGCCGTCCTTGGAGCCGGAGTGCTCGATCCGCACCGGGTAGGGCTTGCCCTCGGTGGCGACGTGGATGGTCGACACCTCGCCGTCGGAGTCGGTGGCCTTCAGGCTGAAGGTCTTCACGCCGTTGACGGTGCCGGCGGAGCCCTTCTCGACCTTGTCCTTGTCGTTCTTCGACTCGGTGATCTTCTTGCTGAACTCGGCCAGGTTGCAGACGCTGGCGATCGAGCCCATCGACGGGTCGCTCTCGAAGCCGGTCAGGTAGCGGCCCTTGAACAGCTCGGCGGCCTTGGCGCCGTTCGGGCCGCCCATGGCGGTCCAGAAGGCGGTGTCCGGCTTGACGTACGAGGTCTTGCCGTCGCTGATGATCTCGAACTTGCCCATGCCCGGCATCGCCATGGTGCCGGTGCACTGGCTCTTGTTGTCCAGCGTCAGGTTCATCTCCATGGCTTCGCCGTCGCTGCCGATGGTGCCGGCCATCTTGAGCGAGGTGGCCGAGGCCAGGGCGTCCTTGGTCTGCTTCTGGATGTCCTCGGCGCTGAGCTTGTCGGTGTCGAGCTTCTGCGAGGCGCCCGCCTTGGCTTCGCCCTTCCCGTCGCTCTTGCCGTCGCTCTTGTTGCTGCCGCACGCGGCGGTGCCGGCGGCCAGGACGAGACAGAGAGCGGCGGTGCTGACCAGTCGCTTCGACAGCATGTGGTGTTTCCTGTCCGGGGGGGCTCGAACAGCCCCCCCAATGTGATGAATTTTTCATCAGTATGGTTCAGCCCCCCGACAGGTGATCGCCGGACGGCCCGCCGTTACAGCTTCGTGGCAGGACCGTGCTCTGTCCGTACCCGGACGTGCGAAAAGCCCGGAGGACGTGTCCTCCGGGCTTTTCCACTACTGAGTAGCGGGGACAGGATTTGAACCTGCGACCTCTGGGTTATGAGCCCAGCGAGCTACCGAGCTGCTCCACCCCGCGTCGGTGAACACCACAATACGTGGAAGTCGCCGGGATGGGAAATCGGTTCCTCAGGGCGCCCTGGCGACCCGTGGCCGGCCGGGCGCCGCGTGCCGGGCCGCGCGGCATCTGGCCCAGGCCGCGAAGCAGACCAGCGCGGCGAAGCAGGGCACCATCAGCGCCCCGTACACCACCAGGAAGCCGTCCGTGCCGAGGTCGGCGGCGGCGTTCCAGGTGCCGTGCAGCGCCATCGCCAGCAGCAGCCCCACCGGTACCGCCAGCCGGGCCAGCCAGCGCCGCGCGGTGGTGAGGGCGACGGCCAGGCCGATCCCGGTGAGCGCGGTGAACAGCGGGTGGGCGAAGGGGGAGAGCAGGGCGCGCAGCACGAAGGTCTGCACGGTGCTGTCGAAGTCGCGCAGGCTGGGCGGGTCGCCGAGGCCGATGCTGTCCAGCCGCTGCCGCTGGTCGCTGGTGAAGGCCCGGCCCAGGTAGAGGGCGTTCTCGGTGAACGCGAAGCCGCAGGCGGCCGTCCCGCCGAGCACCACCCCGGCGGCCAGGGTGCGCGGCCGGGAGCGGTGGTGCGGCGGCGGGGCCGGGCGCAGGTAGGGCAGCGGCCGCAGGCGGGGGCGGGGCCGGAGCCGGCCGCGGGCGTGCGGCCCGACCGGGCGGCGCGGGTACGGGCGGGGGCTCCGGGGCGCGGGCAGCCGGTGCGGCGGCGGTGCGCAGGGGCGCCCGGGGCGGCGGCCGCGGCAGCTCAGCCGCCGGCCGAGCGGGAGCAGGAGCACCAGCAGGGCGGTGGCCTTGGCGGTCTCCTCGATCACCGGGGTGGCGATCCCGGCGCCGAGCAGTTCGCCGAACGGGCCCCGGTGCCGGGTCAGGTAGCTGGCCGTCCAGTTGTTGGCCAGGATGGCGACGGTGGTGGCCGCGCAGGCGCCCCAGCCGAGGCAGAACACGGTGTGCCGCAGCGGCACCCGGGCGGTGAGGTTGAGCCAGGCCAGGCCGCCGAGCACGAACGGCAGCGGCACCATCGCCAGGCCCAGGCCGACCAGCAGCCCGACCGTGCCGGTCTGCCGCTGGACCAGGTGCAGGATCAGCACGCCGCAGCCGATCAGGGTCAGCACGGCGGTCGCGGTGACCGAGGAGAGCGCCACCGAGCGGCTGCGGCCCGGCGGGGCCGCGGGGGCGGCCGCCGGGGCCGGCCCGGCCCGGTCGCCGCCCGGCCGGGGCAGCGGGCGGTGGGCCCGGCGCCTCCGGGGCCCCGGGATGGTCCGGGTGTCGCCGGTGCTCGGGGCCGTCTCCGGTGCGTCGGCGGCGGCCCGGACCGTCGTCCGACCGTTCGTCCGGAACCCGCCGCCGGACGGGCTGCCCATGCGGCACAGGGTAGGCCACGGCGGCGGTCCGTCGGGAGGACTCGGGACGAACCGTCCGTCCCCGGCCGGTCCGGACGGCCGCCGCGCGACCGGCCGTTCGAACGGTGCCGGTGGGTCAGCGGCGGCGGAACAGCAGGTCGTGGACGACGTGGCCCTTGGCGATCCCGGCCCGTTCGAACTTGGTGACCGGGCGCCAGTCCGGCCTCGGGGCGTAGCCCGGGACGCTGCCGTCCGGGTGGTCCGCGGGCTCCAGCCAGCCGGTCCCGTCGCCCTCGGGGTGCAGGTTCTCCAGCTCCGGCGAGGCGGACAGCACGGCCAGCATCTGCTCGGCGTACGGCTCCCAGTCGGTGGCGCAGTGCACCAGGGCGCCGGGGGCGAGCCGGGGCAGCACCAGGTCGAGGAAGGCGGGCTGGACCAGCCGGCGCTTGTGGTGCTTCGGCTTGGGCCACGGGTCGGCGAAGTAGACCCGCAGACCGGCCAGCGAGGCGTCCGGGAGCATGTCGCGCAGCAGGATCACCGCGTCGCCGGCGGCCGTCCGGACGTTCCGGGAGCCGTCGCGCTCCAGCAGGCCGAGCAGGTTGCCGTGGCCGGGGGTGTGCACGTCGGCGGCGAGGATGCCCATGGCCGGGTCGGCGGCGGCCATCGCGGCGGTGGTCTCGCCCATGCCGAAGCCGATCTCCAGCGTCACCGGCAGGCCGTCGAACAGCGCCGGCAGGTCCAGCGGGGTGCCGTCGATGGGGATGCCGTACGTCTCCCAGCTCCGGTCCAGGGCGCTCGCCTGGGCGTTGGTCATCCGGCCCCGGCGCGGCTGGAAGCTGCGGATGCGACGCTCGCGGTGCTGGGCCTCGGTGGCCTTGTGCGGGTACATCGGCGCGGGGTAGGCGGCCGGCGCGGCGGACAGCCGGGCGGACGGCGAGGGCTGGGGGATCGGGGCGGTGGCAGTCACAATCACCCGAGTCTACGGGGCTGTCGGGGCGCTCCGGCGGGGGCTGTGACCGGGCTCATCCGGCCGACCGCCGACTCCCGACGCCCCTCGCCCGCCGACTCCCGACGTCCCTCGCCGGCCGCCGCCCGGCTCACCCGTCGGCGTCCAGCGCGGCCAGCGCCCGGCGGGCCACCTCCCGGCCGATCGGCAGCGAGGCCGTGGCGGCGGGCGAGGGCGCGTTCAGCACGTGCACCGTGCGGCGAGGGGAGCGCGGGTCGTCCGGGTCGAAGCCGGCGAAGGCGAAGTCGTCCAGCAGCGATCCGTCCCGGGCCACCGCCTGGGCCCGGACGCCGGCGGCGGCCGGCACCAGGTCGGCGGCGGTCACGGCGGGCAGCAGGCGCTGGACGGCCGTGGTGAACGCCCGCTTGGACAGCGAGCGGTGCAGCTCGCCCAGTTCGTAGCGCCAGTGCCGGCGGAGGATCCGCCAGGTGCCGGGGAAGGCGAGGGTGTCGGCCAGGTCGCGCGGGTGCACGGTGCGCCAGTCGTAGCCCTCGCGGGCCAGCGCGGGCACCGCGTTCGGGCCGACGTGGACGCCCCCGTCGATGCCCCGGGTGAGGTGCACGCCGAGGAAGGGGAAGGCCGGGTCGGGCACCGGGTAGACCAGGCCGCGCACCAAGTCCCGGCGGTGATCGACCAGTTCGTAGTACTCGCCGCGGAACGGCACGATCCGCACCCCGGTCTCGTCCCCGGCCAGCCGGGCGATCCGGTCGCTGTGCAGTCCGGCGCAGTTCACCAGCACCCGGCAGCGCAGTTCGCCGTCGGTGGTCGCCACCGTGACGAGGTCCCGGCGCCGGGCGACGGCCCGTACCTCGGTGCCGGGGCGCAGCTCGGCGCCCGACTCCCGGGCCAGCCGGGCGTACGTCGTCGCGACGGCCGGGAAGTCGCAGATGCCGGTGGTGCCGACGTGCAGCCCGGCCAGCCCGCTCACCTGCGGCTCGTGCCGGGTGATCCCGGCCCGGTCCAGCTCGGTGACCGGGATGCCGTTGGCCCGTCCGCGCTCGGCCAGCGCCGCCAGCCGGGGCAGCTCGGCGGCGCCGGTGGCCACGATCAGCTTGCCGGTCACCTCGTGCGGGATGCCGTGCTCGCGGCAGAACTCCACCATCTCGGCGGCCCCCGCGACGGCGAACCGGGCCTTGTACGAGCCGGGGCGGTAGTAGACGCCGCTGTGGATCACCCCGCTGTTGCGCCCGGTCTGGTGCGCCGCGAACCCGGGCTCCTTCTCCAGCAGCGCGAGGCGCAGCCCCGGCCGTGCCCTGGTCAGCGCGTACGCGGTGGCCAGTCCGACGATCCCGCCGCCCACCACCAGCACGTCGACGTCATCTGCCACCGCCCGCTCCTCACGGCTCGCCCGCCCCTGCGCCGATGCTGCCACGGCGGGGGCGGGCGGTCGAGGGTGCGTGACGGGGTTCGGCGGCGGGGTTCGGCAGCAGGGGTCGGCGGCGGGGTTCGTTCGGCGGCGGGGGAGGCGCGGGCGGAGCCGCACCCCCGTGACGGCTCCTGCCCGCTCCTCTCCTCCCGTGCGTCGGTCCCGCCGGGCCGCTACTCCTCCCAGGGCCAGCGGGCGTTCGCCCCGGCCTCCAGGAGGGGGATCAGCCGGAAGGCGGCGTCGCTCAGGCCGCCGAAGGTGTGCCGGTGGGCGCCGCCGCTGGGGCCGTGGCCCAGCGCGTAGCCGGCCAGGTTCCAGGTGTAGACGGGCACGTGGGCCGGGACGGCGGCGAGCGGGTCGCCGCCCCAGTGGCCCGGGCCGGTCTGCTCGTCGGTGACGATCACCACCCGGTCGTGGCCGCGGTAGTGGGTGCGGACGGCGTCGGCGGTGTTGGTGCCGCCGAGGCTGGAGAAACGTTCCAGCACGCGCAGCACCGCCTCGCCCCGGCCGACCTTGACCACCCGGCTGGTGGTGCCGAACTCGACCAGGTCCGCCTGGGCGGCCCGGACCTTCAGCGCGGTGCCGAAGATCGCCGCCGAGTCCGCCCGGTTGAGCTCGGTCGGCCCGCCGGAACGGTCGAACATCGAACCGGAGCGGTCGACCAGGACCAGCGTCCGGCCGGGCAGCTCGGGCACGTTGGCCAGCGAGTGGCCGAGCGCCGTCTCCAGCGCCTGCCCCCAGCGCAGCGAGGGCACGTTGCGGTGCGCGGCCAGGTAGCGGAACGGGAACTGGCGCGAGCGCCGCACCTCGCCCGGGTCGGAGATCCGCCGGGCGACCTCGGCCGCGACGGCGTCCGGGACGCCGGCCCGGTCGAAGTTGCGCAGGTTGCGCACCAGCGCCATCGGCCCCATCGACGGGAAGACCGCCTCCCAGGCGGCCGCGTCCAGCGGCCCCTGCAGCCAGCCCGCCAGCGCCTCCCAGGTCAGCCCGGCGGCGGCCAGCCGCTCGGCGCCGCCGGGGGCCGTCACCGCCGCCCGGCGCTCCTCGACGGGCAGCGCCAGCAGCTCGCGGTTGGCGGTCAGCATCCGGTCGGCGGCCGGCGGGACGGCCTCCTCCGGCCGGTGCAGGCGGTCCAGCGCGTAGGCGAACAGCGCGCCCTGCCACGGCTTGTCCGGGTCCGGCGAGGGGTGGGTCAGCTCGATCACGTCGCCGAAGCGGTAGCCCTTGCCCGCGGTGTCGTACTTGAGCAGCGAGCGGGCGTCGTACAGGCGCCGGACGGCGTCCGCGACGCCGCGCTTGAGCGGCTTGGGCAGCGCCCGGCCGTAGCGCGAGGTCCAGTAGGCGAGCAGCTCGCCGGGCTCATCGGCGCGCCGCAGCACCGCCGCGACGGCCTGCCGGGAGTGGCCGTGGGCGCCCGCGTCCAGCCGGGCGCGGGTGAACTCGGCGGCGCCGACCAGGGCGGCGGTGCGCATCTGGGCGCCGTGGCGCAGCCAGCGCAGCAGCCCGATCGTCCACTCCGGTTCGGCGACGGCCAGTTCGCGCACCAGCGCGGTGTAGCGGTCGTCGCGGTCGCCGCCGCGCTCGTGGAAGGTGTCCTGGCCGACCATGTTGGCCACCGCGAGCAGGAAGAGCTCGGACTTGCGGTCCCGGACGAAGCCCGGGCCGCCGTTGTGGTTGACGGCACGCCGGCCGGTGGTGGCCACCGGCGACGCCGGGCTCGCCTTGGCCCTGCGGAAGTTGAACCTGGACATGCGAAAGCCCCCCTCGGCCTGCTGGTGTCAGTGGGAGGGAGGCGTGCCGCGGTGTGGGGTGCCCGAGATCGTGCCGGCCGTCGTCGACCGGCCGGCGTCGGCGGGGGTGTATGCCTTGTGCTCTACCGGATTGAGCTAGCGGCCGCGCTCGCGCACGGCACGCCCGGGACTTGAACCCGGAACCCCAAGATCCGAAGTAACCCCCGCCTGCGCACCGGGCACTCCGACGCGCACCGCCTCCCGAGATCAGTGGTGGCGGCGGTGTTTCGCGGGCTCGAACCGCAGCGTCCTACGGACGCCTCACCAAGAAGTAACCGCTGCCGTCGCACCGGGAGGTGCGGAAAACCTATTCACGTATGGGTGTCCAGAGATCGGAGCGGCTGAGGTGACGAAGCTGCTCTGGCCACTGAGCTACACCGGCTCGTACCGGTGACGGGATTCGAACCCGTGACCTGCCCAATAAGGAGTTGGAAGTAACCTCTGCCTGCGCACCTGGACGAGAGAGACCATAGCCAGGCCCCTCCCGTCGGCGCACCCCATTTACCGTCAGGCCGCGCAGGCCCTCGACGCTCACGCCGGAGCGACGATCACCGCCCGGGCCCGTTCGGTCAACTCCCGTACCCGGCGTTCACCCTGGAAGGGCTCCAGTCGCCGCAGCATCTCCACCACGTACTCCCGGCTGCGCTGCGAGGAGATCCGGCCGGCCACCTCGACGGCGCGCTCGCCGGCCGCGACCGCGGCGTCCAGGTTGCCCGCCTCCGCCTCGGCCATCGCCGAGACCACCAGCCGCAGGCCGTGCGAGCGGACGAAGCCCTCGGTGGGCGTGGCCAGCGCCTCGCGGGTGAACTGCCGGACCTTGGAGGGCACCCCGAGGTCCCGGAAGCACTCGGCGGCGTCGGCGGCCAGCCGGTCGTAGGCGTAGAAGTCCATCCACGCCGGATCGGGATCCCCGGCGCGCGCCCGTTCGAGTGCGCTCTCCGCCGCACCGAGCGCCGTCGCACACGCCGCGGCATTGCGGGCCTTCGCCTGGGCCCGGGCCTCCACCAGGTGGAAGAAGCTCATGGTGCGGGCGGTGGCCAGGCCCCGGTTCCGCTCCAGCGCGGCCTGGGCGAGGTCGACCGCCTCCTCGGCGAAGCCCCGGTAGCCCGCCTGGAGGCTCATCGAGGCCAGCACGTAGCCGCCGAGCGGCACGTCGGCGGCGGCCCGGGCGAGCCGCAGCGCCTGGATGTAGTAGCGCTGGGCGGCCTCGTGCTGCCCGGTGTCGAAGGCCATCCAGCCGGCCAGCCTGGTCAGTTCGGCGGTCGCGCCGAACAGCGCCCGGCCGACCGCGTCGCTGTACGAGGCGAGCAGCAGCGGCGCCGCCTCCACCCGCAGGCACTCCGGCACCATCGACGAACGCCAGTCCCCGCCGCCGTACTTGGAGTCCCAGCGGCGGGCCTCCTGGGCGGCCTCGCGGAGCTTGGCGGCGTCCGAGTGGCCGACCCGGTAGGAGGAGGTGTCGGTGGGGGAGCGCGGCACCTCGCGGGCCACCGAGCCGTCCGCCGGGGTGATCAGCCAGCGCGAGACGGGGGTCGCGTAGGCGGCCACCGAGAAGGTGCCGGCCAGGCTGTCGCTCCAGCGGCCGCCGCCGGGGCCCCGGCGCAGGTCGAGGTCGACCCGCCAGAGGTCGGTCGCCGAGCGCACCGCGTCGGCGACCTCGCGCGGGAAGGCCAGGCCGAGTTCGGGCGCCGGGTCGGTGTCGCCCAGCCCGATCTCCTCCAGCGGGACGGGCCGGCCGAGCTTGCCGCCGATCGCGGTGGCGATCAGGTGCGGGACGGGCCCCTGCGGCACCATGCCCTTGCTGACCCAGCGGGCCACCGAGGTCTTGTCGTACCGCAGGGTGAGCCCGCGCTGGGCGCCGAGGTCGTTGACCCGGCGGGCCAGTCCGGCGTTGCTGATCTGGGCGAGGGTCAGGAGCGTGCCGAGCCGTTCGTTCGGTCCACGTGGGCTGACGGTCATGGTGGCGGCGGCACCTCCTGCGGCCTTGTGCGCGGGGCCCGGGCGGCACCGGGCGGTAGCTGCTGTACCTAGCGTAGTCGGACGCGTTCCGACGGTTAAGAGGTCGCATTCCGGATGGCGGGATCGCGCACTCGGCGGTGCCGCACCGGAGTTGGTCCGGACCACTCGGATCCGGCCGGTCGCGCCGCGCGCCGGAGCGCCGTGCTCCGGTCCCGTGTTCACGTGCGCCCGGCCGTGCTCCCTGGCCCGACCGGCTGGTCGGCGATTCGCTGGTGGTCGTGGGTCGGCCTGCCGTCGAGGACCCGGCAGGCCGGGGGAAGCCGCCGCCTCAATCCCCGCGGGCGGCGGTGAAGTCCGGGAGGGCATGCGGATGCCCTCCCGGGCTGGGCGACGCCTTTCGGCCATCTCGCGATGCCCATGCCAAAGGTGTTCGCCGGTGGTCCGGGCCGGGGAGGGGGAGGCCCGGCCCGCCCTCCCCGTCGGCGTACCCCGGTGATCGAACTCCCCTCCGGTTTACGGGACTTGCGCGCCGGGAACGATCGGGAGCCGGTGCGCCCCGGGGTCGCGGGCACGCCCGCGACGGCCCGCGCGGTCCCGGCGGCCGTCGAACGGCCGGTCCGAACGCCCGGTCCGAACACCGACGGAACCCGGAACACCGACCACGGTGCCGTCCCGCGGTGGCACGATGTCCCTGACGGCGCGTCGAGCTGCGGGGGCACGCCGGGACGCGCACGGGCCGCCACGGCACACCACCCGGCCGCCCGGCGGACGGCGAACGCGCCGGGGATGCAGGTCCTCGTCCGGTGGAGGCGCGATGCGGTGGCTGACGGGCTGGTGCACGGGCTCGGGCGCCCCGGCGCACGAGGCGCTCGGCAGGGTCGAACCGATCGCCGCGCGCCCGCTGTGGACCGGGCCCGACCCGCTGTGGGCCGTGGGCGACTGGCGCCCCGGGGAGATCCGGCTGGTCACCCTCCGCCCCGGCGCCCCCGCCGTGGTCGGCACCGGCCCCGCCGCCACCGACCAGGTTGCCGGTCGGCGAGCCCTCGGCGGAGCTCGCGCTGCTGCCGTAGCCGACCAGGTCCTTCACCCCGGCCTGGCCCGCGCAGTTCGAGGCG
>NZ_JBEXJK010000303.1:0-9953 GCF_040609095.1 Kitasatospora sp. NPDC004799 | reverse complement strand
GTCGGCCCCGGGCCCCCCCTGGCCGGTCGGGACCGCCACCGGCGGGCCCTGCTCCCCGCAGGCCGGGCAGCCCGGCAGCTCGGCGCCGTCCAGCAGCGCGTTCTGCCGCCGGACGTAGTCGGGCAGGCTCAACGGCGGGTGCAGGAAGGGGTCGTGCTGCCAGGCCGCGTCCGGCGAGCCCCACCAGCGCAGGTGCCACCAGGCCGTCTCCGGCGGCAGCCGACGCCCCGACCGCTTCTGCGCCCGGCGCTGCTCCGCGTACTCCTCGGCCCGGGCCCGCCACAGCTCGCGCGCCTCGTGCAGCTCCTCCACCGCGCGGACCAGCGCCTCCGGGTCGGTCTCCAGCCGACGCGGCACCCGCGCGCTGACGGTGAGGTGGTGGTACGTCGCCCGCAGGCCGTACGGGGCGAACCGGGTCAGGCAGGTCCGCAGCGCGCTGTGCCGCCGGTACGGCGGGAGCGAGGCGTCGTGTACCCGGGCCCGGTGGGTGTGGAAGCTGGTCATGCCGGCGGTTCCAGGTCCAGCGCCCGGGCGAGCGCGGCGGTCACGGCGGCGGCGTGCCCGGGCAGCTGCTCCTCGGCCCAACTCGAGGCCAGGGCGAGGAAGTCGCGCAGGTCCCGCTCGGCCCCGGCGAGCAGTCGGCGCAGCTCGTCCACCGGCAGCTCGATCACCGGCTGCTCGGTGCCCGGCGGTTCGGCCGCCGCGCCGTCGCGGTCCTCGCCGAACCCGGCGTCCTGGGTCAGCCGGACGACCCGGCCGACGCGCTCGGCTCGGGCGTCGGGGTCGTGGCCGAACCAGGCGGTGCCGGAGCCGTCCGTGACGTTCAGCCAGCCGCGCCAGTCCTCCAGGCCGCTGCAGCAGCCCGGTTCGAAGACCGCGCCGGTGGCGGAGTCGGTCACCACCAGGCCGCCGGGGGCGTACGGGTCCGGCTCGGTGAGCAGCCCGTGCAGGAAGGCGCCCACTGGGTCGGTCGGCCGGGGCCCGCGCTCGTCGGCCTGCTCGGGGTCGGGCTCGACGTCGTTGCGGTCGGCCAGTAGCCACACCGCCGTGCCCACCTCGGCCGGCGTCAGCCGTCCGTTCAGGGTGAGGCTTCCGTACGGCTCGTGGTGGCCCGTCGGCCAGAGCGCGAAGCCGTCGGGGGCGAAGATCTCCAGGACCGGTCGGATCGACATCATCCGCCGATCATCCTGCCCGGACCACCGTCCGACCAGCGGTTTTCACCCGGCGTCGGCCGCGATCCGGGCCAGCACGCGCCCGCAGCGCCGGGCGAAGGCGCGCTGGGCGAGCGGGAGCAGCGGGCCGGCCAGCCGGGCGTACCGGGCGACCGGGCGGCTGAACGCGGTGACGGAGAACCGGACTCGCCCGTCGGGTGCCAGCTCGACCAGGAAGGTCTCCTCGCCCCGGGCCAGGTGCCCGGCCCTGGTGCCGTAGGTGAAGCCGTACCGGTCCGGGCCGTCGACCGTGGCCAGCACCCGGTTGGGGGCGCCGGCCCGCAGCGGGCCGAGGCCGATGGCGCAGTGCACGGCGACGCCCGGGGCCGCCCGGTCCGCCTCGGCGTCGATCCGGACGCCCGCGAGCCGGTGCATCCGCCATTCGAGCAAGGCGGCGCCGGCGGCGGCCAGCGCGGGGCGGCCGTGGCCGATGAGCGCGCTGTGCCGCAGGTGGTGGTAGCCGGCGGGCAGCTCGCCGGTGCGGCTGGCGCCCTGCTCGGGGTAGCTGTAGTCGTTCATCGGGCGGCCTCCGGGGCCTCGGTCGGGGTGGCGGCGGTGGTGACGGTGGCGTTCCGGTCCGCGGCGATCCGGCGCCAGGCGAGCAGGGCGCAGAGCGCGAAGCCGACCGCGTTGCCCACGCCGTGGGTGGCGGCCATCCAGGCCAGGGTGGGGTGGGGGAGTCCGGCGGCCCGGCCGAGCGCCCACCACAGGGCGAGCACCATGGTGAGCGCGAGGACGGCCGAGGAGACGGCGAGCAGCCGGGCGGTGGTCCGGTCGCCGCCGCGGGGCCGCAGTTCGCGCCAGGTGACCAGGCCGACCAACCACATGCCGGTGGTCAGCACGGCGGCCCCGGCGAACTGCCACCAGTTGCCGAGGAAGTACCCGGCCAGCACCAGGAGGGTGCCCGCCGGAACGCTGAGCGCCGCGCAGCGGGCCGCGCTGGAGCCCGGGCGGGCGGCGCGGCAGACCAGTCCGGCGACCAGGGCGGCGGTGAACCCCGCGTAGTGGAAGTGCGGGACGGTGAGCGCCAGGATGTGCGGCTCGAAGCCGAACAGCGGGTAGCCGGAGCGCTCGGCGACCAGGGCGACCCCGGCCACCGAGGGCGCGGCGAGCGCGGTGAGCACCGCGACCTCGGCGGGCGCGAGCGAGCGGGTGCGGGCCAGCCGCAGCGGCGCGTGCAGGGCGACGGCCAGGGTGCCGAGCGCGTAGAGCGCGGCGCAGCCCGTGGCCAGGCCGCCGCGGGGCAGCCAGAGCGAGAGCGCGCCGGGGACGGCGGCGATCGGCCACAGCCGGCGGACCCGGGCGAGCCCGGGCTCGTCGACCAGGGCGAGGCCGAGCGGGACGACGGCGCCCATGCCGAGCAGGATCAGCAGGTCGACCAGTTCCGTGGTGCCCTTCCCCATCGCGGGCACACCCCCTTGAACGCGTTCAAATGCTTGCGTCGCCGACTCTACGCGGCCGCCTTGAACGCGTTCAACTCGGTCCCGGCCCTGGCTCCGAATCCCACCCCCGGTGCCGCCCGGAGCGGCTGGCCTGGTGTTCGCGGTGGGGGCGGCGCACCCTGGAGGAGTAACCGATGGAGGTGATCCGCCATGCAGACTCTGGTCGGTTGGCACATCGAGATGGAGTTCCGCGAAGAGGGGCCGCGGACCAGCGCCGCCGCGCTGCTGCGGCTGAGCGACGGGACCGAACTGCGCGCCCACGGCTACAGCAGCCGCCACCCCTCGGACCCGGAACAGCTGAGGGTCGGCGAGGAGATCGCGGGGGCCCGCGCGCTCAACGAGCTCGCCTCGCAACTGCTCACCAAGGCCCACGGCGAGATCCAGGAGGTCAGTCCGGTCCCGACCCACCCGCTGTCCTGACCCGGCGTCCGAGACGGGCCTCCGAGGCGAGCGTCCGAGACGAGCGTCCGAGACGAGCGTCCGAGACGAGCGTCCGAGACGAGCGTCCGAAACGAGCGATCGAGACGGGCCTCCGAAACGAGCGTCCAGGACGAGTGTCCGGGACCGACCTCCGAAACGAGCGCGATCGAGACGATCGTCTGAGACGGCCTCCGAGACGAGCGTCCGAGACAGGCCTCCGAGACGAGCGTCCGAGACGAGCGTCCGCAACCGCCCCGGAACCGCCGAGTGCCGGGGTCGCCCTTCCCGGGCCCCGGCACTCGACGGCACGTCGGCGAGACCGACGACCCGTCAGTTGACGCAGTAGTCGGACGGCGGCTGCCACTCCGGGCCGACCAGCCGCTGTTCCAGTTCGCTGAGCGTGATCCGGATGCCGACCGTCCCCGCCAGCCCCACCCGGAACCGGCTGCGGGCCAGCGCGATCAGCGCCGTCAGGCCGTACTTGTTGATCAGCGAGGTGCGGTAGCGCGCGGTGTCGTCGGCGTCGCAGAGCCGCGCCCGGGCCGGGACCCGGCGGCCGGTGGGGCGCCCGTGGGCGTCGCAGGGGCCGATCAGCACCCGGGGGTGGCGGCGGATCCGTTCGGCCTCGCCGGAGTGGGCCGGGGTCCAGACCCCGAGCGCCGAGCCGTCCGGCACCACCCAGAGCTGCGACTCCGTGCGGCTGCCGTCCTCGTCGAAGGTGGTGAGCAGCAGGTACCGGCTGTCGGCGAGCCGGTCGGTTCGGTGGTGCACCTGTCCTCCCTGTGCCATCGGGGGGTGCGGGTCAGTGCCCGTGGCCCTCGGTGATCTCGCGGAACTCCTCGGCGGTGGGCTTGGGGACCTGCGCGTTCTCGCCGTGGAACCCGCGGGAGAGCCGGGTCCGGGTGCGGGTGAGCACCCCCGCCGGGCGGGCCACTCCATTCTCGTCCACCGGGGCGGGCAGTTCGAGGGGGCGGGGCTGTTCGTGCGCCGTGAGCCGGTGCAGTTCCCGCGGCGAGAGCCGGGCGTGCACCTCGGTGAACTCGCCGTGCGGCAGGCGCTTGATGACGCCCGTCTCGCGCCCGTGCAGCACCTTGTCGCGGTCCCGCCGCTGGAGGCCGAGGCACCAGCGCTTGGTGACGACGAAGACCACGACCGGGACGACGAAGAAGCCGACCCGGGCGGCGTACGTGATGGCGTTGAGCGACAGGTGCAGGTGGGTGGCGATCAGGTCGTTGCCGCCGGCCACCAGCGCCACCAGGTACACGCTGATCCAGGCGGCGCCGAGCGCGGTGCGGACGGGCGCGTTGCGCGGCCGGTCGAGCAGGTGGTGCTCCCGCTTGTCGTCGGTCACCCAGCTCTCCACGAACGGGTAGACCGCGATGGCGCCCAGGACCAGCGGGAACAGCGTGAACGGCACGAGCACCCCGAGGTTGAGGGTGTGCCCCCACAGCCCGATCTCCCAGCCGGGCATGATCCGGATCAGGCCCTCGGCGAAGCCCATGTACCAGTCGGGCTGGGCGTCGGTGGAGACCTGGTCCGGACGGTACGGGCCGTACGCCCAGATCGGGTTGACGGTCGCGATCGCCGACACCAGCGCGATGATGCCGAAGACCAGGAAGAAGAACCCGCCGGCCTTGGCCATGTAGACCGGCATCAGCGGCATGCCGACGACGTTCTTCTCGGTCCTGCCCGGGCCCGCCCACTGGGTGTGCTTGTGGTAGAAGACCAGGATCAGGTGCGCCACCAGCAGGCCGAGCATGATGCCTGGGACCAGCAGCACGTGGATGGTGAAGAACCGCGGCACGATGTCGTGGCCGGGGAACTCCCCGCCGAACAGGAACATCTGGACGTACGTGCCGACCAGCGGCACCGCGAGGATCGCGCCCTCGATGAACCGGATGCCGGTGCCGGAGAGCAGGTCGTCCGGCAGGGAGTAGCCGAAGAAGCCGTCCAGCATGCCGAGGAAGAGCAGCAGGAAGCCGAAGACCCAGTTGACCTCGCGCGGCTTGCGGAACGCGCCGGTGAAGAACACCCGCATCATGTGGACGAACATGGCGGCGACGAAGACGATCGCCGCCCAGTGGTGGATCTGCCGGATCAGCAGGCCGCCGCGCACCTCGAAGCTGATGTCCACCGTGGAGGCGTAGGCCTCGGACATCGGGACGCCCTTGAGCGGCACGTACGAGCCGTCGTAGATCACCTCGCCCATGCTGGGCTTGAAGAACAGCGTCAGCCAGACACCGGTCAGGATGATGATCAGGAAGGTGTAGAGGCAGATCTCGCCCAGCATGAAGGACCAGTGGTCCGGGAAGATCTTCCGCAGGTTCGTCCTGGCCAGGGTGTAGATCCCCAGCCGGCCGTCCGCCCAGTCGGCGGCCCGCTGCCCCCGCCCAGGGCTCTGATTCCGGGTCATGTGCACGCACCTCGGTCCGAAGGAAACGGGGAGGAGTCCCCGATTCGCACTGGCGCCCACCCTAATCGGGGAGTGATCCCCAGTTCTACCCGGGGTCGCTTTCCCCTCTCCTCCTGCCGGGCCGGAAGACGGCGAGCGGCCCGCCCCGGGAAACGGCGAGCGGCCCGCCCCGGAAACGGCGAGCGGCCCGCCCGGTGCCGTGGAGGACACCGGACGGGCCGCGTACGCACCCGAGAACCCCTGGGGGGTCAGTGCACCAGCACCGGCACCTCGTTCTCCTTCACCGCGCCCGTCCCCGAGCCCGCCGCGCCACCGGGCCGGCCGGCGTTGACGAAGGTGAAGGCGACCGCGGCGGCCGCCACCAGGATCCCGAAGGACACCCAGATCGCGGTCGAGAAGCCGTGCACCATGCCCTGGAACTGGAGCGCCTTGGCGGCCTCCGGCGAGGCGGCCGCGGCGGTGGCGTGCGAGGCCAGCCAGCTCGTGGTCGCGCTGGCCGCGATGGTGTTCAGCAGCGCGGTGCCGATGGCGCCGCCGACCTGCTGCGAGGTGTTGACCATCGCCGAGGCCACGCCCGCGTCGCGCGGCTGGACGCCGTGCGTGGCGAGGCTCATGGCCGGCATGAACGCGGTACCCATGCCGAGGCCCATCAGGACCAGGCCGGGCAGGATCAGCGCCGGGTAGGAGCTGTCCACGCCGATGTGGGCCAGCAGGAACATGCCGGCCGAGGCGACCAGGAAGCCGGGCGCCATCAGGTAGCGGGCCGGGACCCGGGTCATCAGCCGGGCGCCGATCTGGGTCGAGCCGGTGATCATGCCCGCCACCATCGGCAGGAAGGCCACGCCGGTCAGCACCGGGCTGTAGCCGAGCACGATCTGCAGGTAGTAGGTCAGGAAGAGGAACAGACCGAACATGCCGATCACGGCCATGCCCAGCGACAGGTAGACCCCGCCGCGGTTGCGGTCGAGCACCACGCGCAGCGGCAGCAGCGGGGCCTTGACCCGGAGCTCCACCAGCACGAAGGCGGCCAGCAGTACGGCGGCCGCGACGAACAGCCCGATGGTGCTGCCGGACGACCAGCCGGCGGACTCGGCGCGGGTGAAGCCGTAGACCAGCGAGACCAGGCCGGCGGTCACCAGCAGCACGCCGGGGACGTCCAGCTTGTTGCGGTTGCGGCCCTCGGCGGGCTCGCGGATCACCATGACGGCGCCCACGGCGGCCACGATGGCGAACGGGATGTTGACGTAGAAGGTCCAGCGCCAGTTCAGGTACTCGGTGAGCAGGCCGCCGAGGATCAGGCCGATGGCTCCACCGCCACCGGCGATCGCCCCGTAGATGCCGAAGGCCTTGGCGCGCTCCCGGGCCTCGGTGAACATCACCGCGAGCAGGGAGAGCGCGGCGGGTGCGAGCAGCGCGCCGAACACGCCCTGCAGGGCGCGGGCGCCGAGCAGCATCGCGGTGTTGACCGCGGCGCCGCCGAGGGCGGAGGCGAGGGCGAAGCCGGTCAGGCCGACGATGAAGGTCCGCTTGCGGCCCCAGAGGTCCGCGATCCGGCCGCCGAACAGCAGCAGGCCGCCGAAGGCCAGCGCGTAGGCGGTGATCACCCACTGGCGGTTGCCGTCGGAGATGCCCAGGTCCTGCTGTGCGGACGGCAGGGCGATGTTCACGATGGTCGCGTCGAGGACGACCATCAGCTGGGCGAGGCCGATGAATATCAGCGCCTTCCAGCGCCGGGGATCGGGCAGCGTCGCCGGTCGGGCGTCGGTTCGGGGCATGGGGTACTCACTTCACGGTGCGTGTGGTGTGCGTGCGGTGTGCGTGAACGGTCGAGCGCCGTACGGCGACGACGGGTCGCTGTGCGGGCGGGGTGCGGTGGCAGGGCGTGCCGGGGCGCGGCGGCGCGACGGCGCGCAGCCGGGCGGTCGGTGCCGGTGGTCGGTACTGGTGGGTCGGGTCAGTTCTGGGGCTGGAGGTCCTCGAAGGTCGCGGCCCGGCCGGGCAGGACCGAAGGGGCCGGCGCGCGCAGGCCGTCCAGGAAGATCTGCAGGTGCCGGTGGACGAACTCGTCGAGCACGAGGCAGGACGTGTTCGGCAGCGGCCGGGTCAGCTGGCTCATCGCGATGAACAGGTCACCGTGGTCGACGTCGGCCCGCAGCTCGCCCGCGGCCCGGGCGCGCTCCATCAGCCCGCCCACGGCGGCCTGCAGGCGCTCCCGGATCTCGGTCAGCTCCGGGTCGAACGGGTCGACGTGGTTGCTGAACAAGGGGCAGAGGCCGCCGACCTTCTCCCCGACGGACGCGTGCGCGAACCGCTGGAGGGCGTCGAACGGGCCGCCGCCGTCAGGACCGTTCGCCTCGGCCGTCGCCGTCTCGGCGAGGGCCAGGATGCGGTTCTTGACGAACACCGCCACCTCGTGGATCAGCGCCACCCGGTCCGGGAAGTTCCGGTACAGCGTGGCATTGCCGACCCCCGCCCGCTTCGCGATCTCGTCCAGCGGCGCGTCCGCACCGTGCTCGACGAACACGTCCCGGGCCGCCAGCACGATCCGCTCCCGGTTCCGGCTCGCGTCCGCACGCAACTTCGGCGTACGCACACTCCCGGCGGGACGGGCCGACTCGGCGGTGGTGGTCACGACGACTGCTCCTCATCAGGATACCGGGGAAATTCTCCCCGCTTCTGCCAACGTACTCGGAAACGGGGAATCCGTCCCCGGAATTTCCCCTCCCGACGTGACCTGCGCCACACCGTGGGATGGGTCGGCCGGCTCGGCTATCGTCGGTCCAGAACGGCCCGTAACCACTCGTCGGGGACCTCGTTGACCCGAAGGGTGTCCAGGCGAAGGAGGAAGGCCCGTGACTGCGATCTCCGAGCGCCCGCAGATGCTGCCCGAGCAGTTCGAGGAGTTCGCCCGACACCTGGGCCGAACCGTCGAAGGCATCCGGCTGGAGTTCATCAACGGGAAATTGGGGATCAAGCCCGTGCCAGACGGCGACCACGGCCGCATCGTCCAGTGGCTCCTGCGACGCTGCATTCAGGCCCGGCCGGAGCTCTACCTGCACGATCAAGGGCTGAAGCTCGAGGGCTACCGGGACGGGCGCGCCCGCCCTGACGGCACACTCGCGGATGCCGACGCCTTCGTCGGGTGCGGGGACTGGGCGCCGACCAGCGGGGTCCTGATGGTCGCGGAGGTCACCTCGTACGACTCCGACACCGACCGCCGCGACCGCGTCGAGAAGCCCCGCGCCTACGCCGAGGCCGGGATTCCCGTCTACCTCCTGATCGACCGGGATTCCGCCGAGGTCGTCGTCCACAGCCAGCCCGACGGCGTGCGCTACGAGACCGTCCACACGCTGCCCTTCGGGAAGGCCGTCCGGCTTCCCGAGCCCGTCGGGATCTCGCTGGACACCGAGCCGCTCAAGAACTGGGTGCGCTGATCCCGGGCATGGCTTCCCCGGGGCGGTGCGGGCGGCGGCCTAGGGTGTGGGTGTCCCGGGCGGCCGGTGGGCCGTCGGAGCCGGGAGGGGCCCGGCGGTCGGGCGGGTGGAGGAGGTTCGCGATGGGCAGCGGTGAGACGGTCGCCAGGGTGCGCTGTGTGGCGGCCGTACCGTGCTGGGTGAGCCTGATGGCCCGGGACCTGGAGGACGCCAAGGGCTTCTACGGGCCGCTGCTCGGCTGGGAGTTCGAGTCCAGGCCGGACCGCTTCGGGCCGTACGTGCACGCGGTGACCGGCGGGGAGGCGGTGGCCGGGCTGGGTGCCGCCTGCGGTGGGGCGATCCCGCTCGCGTGGACCAGCTACTTCGGGACGGAGAGTGCCGACACCGCCGCCGACGCGGTGCGCGAGCGCGGCGCGACCCTGGCGGTCGGCCCGCTGGCCTTCGACGCCGGGCGGGTGGCCTTCGCGGCCGACCCGGCGGGCGCGGCGTTCGGCATCTGGGAGGGCCCGCTGGGCCGGGCCCGGAAGCTGGACCTGCCCGGGGCGCCGGTCTGGATCGAGCTGCGCACCCCGGACCCGTTCGCGGCGGCGCTGTTCTACGGCGAGGTGTTCCGCTGGGACGGCCGCGACCCGGAGCGCTTCGACGTCCGCTGGGAGCACGACCGGGTGGTGCTGCGCGCCGAGGGCCACAGCGTCGCCGCGCTGGCCAAGGAGCAGGCGGGCGGCCCGGCCGGGACGCCGCCGCACTGGGAGGTGTCCTTCGCCGTCCCGGACACCGACCGGGCGCTGGCCCGGACCGTGGAGCTGGGCGGCGGGGCGATCGGCCCGGCCTTCGACACCCCGTACGGGCGGGTGGCCCGGCTGCGGGACCGCGAGGGCGCCCGGTTCGCGGTGATCAGCCCGAAGAACTGACCAGCCCGAAGTACTGACCAGCCCGAAGAACTGATCAGCCCGAAGAACTGATCAGTCCGAGGAGCAGGCCTGCATCCAGACCCGCATCCGCTCGAAGAAGGCCAGCCGCTCGGGGACGTCCC
>NZ_JBEXJK010000302.1:0-10010 GCF_040609095.1 Kitasatospora sp. NPDC004799 | reverse complement strand
GCCTGCGAACGCGGGGCGCCCCCGGGGGGGCGGTGCCGGCCCCCCCGACCGGCCGCGGACAGGACGCCTGGCGGGAGTTCGGCGCCCGGCTGCGGCACTGGCGGCGCCGGGCCGGCCTGACCCAGGCGCAGCTCGGCGCCGGGATCGGCTACGACCACACCACGGTCAGCAGGATCGAGCACGGCGCCCGCCGGGTCACCCCCCGGATCGCCGACCGGATCGACGGCCTGCTCGGCGCCGGCGGGGAGTTGAGCACCGCCTGCCAGCGCGCCGAGAGCGCCGAACTGTCCGTCCCGGACGACCTCCCGCCCGCGCTGCTCCGGCCCCCGCTGCCCGGCGGGGCGCCGTCCGGCCCGACCCTCCCGCTCCCGGCCCCCGCCCCGCCGCGGCTGCCCGACTACGGCCTGCTCTGCCCGCTGCACGGCGCCGAGGGCTGCGCCGTCCCCGGGCCCGGGGAACTCGCCGCCCTGCACGCCGAGTTCTGCGCCCCCGAGGCGCTCGCCGACCCGGCGGCCGCGCGCCCGCTGGACGCCGTCACCGCGCACGCGCTGACCGGGCTGCTCGCCGCCCACCTGCGCTCCGGCGAGACCGGCGACCGGCCGGGCCTGGCCGCCGCCGTAGAGCGCACCCTGCGCGCGGTGCTCGCCCGGCTCGCCGCCGCCCCCGCCGCGCAGCGCGGTCCGCTGGTCCGGCTGGCCGCCGAGCACGCCCACGCGGCCGGCGCGCTGCGGATGCAGGACGGCCGCAACGCCACCGCGATGGCCTGCTACGACCGCGCCCTCACCTGGGCCGGGCTGGCCGCGGACCAGCCCACCCAGGTCGGCACGCTCAGCGACATGAGCGTCCTGGCCCGGCTGGACGGGGACCCGGTCGCCGCCCTCGGCTACGCCCGCGAGATCGAACGGGTCGCCCCGGACCGGCACTGGGCCGGCGCGATGGGCCGGATCAGCCGGGCCCGGGCGTACGCGCTCACCGGCGACGTGCGGGCGACCGTCCGGGAGATCGGCCTGGCCCGGGCGCACCTGGACCACATCGGCGCGCAGGACGAGGTGGACGTGCCCTGGCTCTCCATCGCCTCGATGCGGATGCGGGTCGAGGCCGCCGCGGCCGCCGCGCTGCGCGACCTCGCCGCGGCCACCGACGACCCCCGGCTGGCCCGCCGGGCGCTGGCCGCCACCGAGACCGCCCTCGGCCTGCTCGGCCCGGACCAACTGCCGTCCAGCCGCCTGCTCTTCGTCGTCCGGGCGGCCGACTGCCACGTCTGCGCGCACGACCCGGCGACGGCCGTCGACCTGCTCGGTCCCGCCCTGGCGGAGACCGGCGCGACCGTGCTGCCCGCGCTGGTCGAGTACGAGCTGCGCGGTCTGCGCGACCGTCTCGCGGCGCACGCGCCCCGGGCCGCGCACCGGTTGGTGGAGTCCGTCCGGTCCTGATCCGGTGCCGATCCGGCCCCGGTCCGGTGCGGGTCCGGCCCCGGTCCGGCGCCCGTCCGGTGCCGTGCCCGTGAGCTGCGGTGACGGCCGCCCGGTTGGCCGGATCGGGAGCGGCGCAGAGCGGCGTGGAAGGGGCGCACAGCGGCGCCCGTTGACCTGAACAGCCGAGTCCGCACGCCGTCAACTCCCGCTCGTTCTCGAAAATGCGCCCCCTTCACGCCGTACGGACGTCAACTTCGTGCGCGTATAGTCCGCCGATCGGGTCATTCATGGAGTTAACACGTCGAATGACTGTCACGACGCTTGTCTGCCGCTAGAGTCTCTGACGTTTCCAGTCGTTGGTTCGCGAAGAACGGGGGGCCGCGTGCTGTCAGCCATTGCCCGCCGGCTCGCCCATCCGCTTCTGCTCCTGGGTGTGCTGTGTACGGCCGTCGCGACCCTGCACTTCCGCTGGGCGCCGGACCGGGTCTCCCCGCTCTTCCTGATCGCCGTCATCGGATACCTGGCGGCCCTGGAACGGGTTATCCCGTACCGGGCGGAATGGCATCCGAGTCGACGTGAACTCGGTTGGTACAGCGTCTACTTCGTGCTGAGCATGGTCGGTGGCGCACTGGCCCAGGGGCTGGTGTCGGCGCTGGTGGAGGTGCTCGGCCCGGCGCATCCGGCGCTGCCGTTCGCGGTGGAGATCCCACTCGCGCTGCTGGTCGGCTCGCTCGGCGACTACCTCGTGCACCGCTGGTCCCACCGCAACCGGTGGCTCTGGCGGCTGCACGGGGTGCACCACGTCCCGGACAAGGTGAACGTCGCGAACAACGGCGTGAATCATTTCCTGGACGTGTTCGTCGCGCAGTCCGTGGTCCAGCTTTCGCTGGCGCTGATCGGATTCTCGCCGGATTCGGTGTTCGTGGTCGGAATATTCGTCCTTGCACAGGGGTATTTCGTCCACGCCAACATCGACGTCCGAATCGGACGGCTCGGCCACATCCTGGCCGGCCCGGAACTCCACCGCCTGCACCACAGCACCGACCTCGCCGAAGCGGGTCACTACGCCTCGGACCTCTCGCTCTGGGACCACGTGTTCGGGAGCTTCACCTGGCGGCCCGGCAGAGCGCCGAAGGCCGTCGGCCTCACCGATCCGGCCGCGTTCCCCGCCACCGGGGAACTCGGCGCCACTCTGCTGCACCCCGTGCGCCGGGCGAAGACCACCGAACAGTCCGTCTGAACCCCGGCCCGTGAGGCCGCCCCATCTGCCCGTGCCCCCGGCGCCACGCCTTCACCCTCGGAATGGATCATGACTTCCTCGCCCTTCGCCGTGCCCCGCGAGCGCATCGCGATCACCGGTATCGGCTGCCGCCTGCCGGGACACGCCAACGACCACCGTTCCTACTGGCGCAACCTGATCGAGGGCCGGGACTGTCTCACCGAGACGCCCGCCGACCGCTACGACACCGGCACCCTGGGCAGCAGGGACCGGGCCAAGCCGGGGCGGCTGATCGGCGGCCGGGGCGGCTACATCGACGGCTTCGACACCTTCGACCCGGACTTCTTCGGGATCAGCCCGCGCGAGGCCGAACACATGGACCCGCAGCAGCGCAAGCTCCTGGAGGTCAGCTGGGAGGCCCTGGAGGACGGCGGGCTGCGCCCCGGCGAGCTGGCCGGCCGTGAAGTCGGCGTCTACATGGGCGCCTTCACCCTCGACTGGAAGATCCTCCAGTTCGCCGACCTCGACTTCGGCACCATCGCGGCGCACACCGCCACCGGCACCATGATGACGATGGTGTCCAACCGGATCTCGCACTGCTTCGACTTCCGCGGGCCCAGCGTCTCGATCGACACCGCGTGCAGCTCCTCGCTGGTCGCGGTCCACCTCGCCTGCCAGAGCCTGCTCCGCGGCGAGACCGAACTCGCCCTGGCCGGCGGCGCGTTGCTGCACATGGCACCGCAGTACACGATCGCCGAGACCAAGGGCGGCTTCCTCTCCGCGGACGGCCGCTCGCGCGCCTTCGACGCCTCCGCCGACGGCTACGTCCGGGCCGAGGGCGTCGGCGTGGTGGTGCTCAAGCGGCTCTCCGACGCGCTGCGCGACGGGGACCCGGTGCACGCCGTCATCCTCGGCACCGGCGTCAACCAGGACGGCCGCACCAACGGCATCACCGTCCCCAGCGCGGACGCCCAGGTCACCCTGATCGAACGGGTCTGCGCCGAGGCCGGAGTGCTGCCCGGCAGCCTCCAGTACGTCGAGGCGCACGGCACCTCCACCCCGGTCGGCGACCCGATCGAGGCCGCCGCGCTGGGCCGGGTGCTCGGCATCGGCCGCCGCGAGGGGGACCGCTGCTACGTCGGCTCGGTCAAGACCAACATCGGGCACACCGAGGCGGCGGCCGGCGTCGCCGGGCTGATCAAGACCGCGCTCGCGATCAAGCACCGCCGCATCCCGCCGCACCTCAACCTGGAGCGCCCCAACCCCGGCATCGACCTGGACGCGCTGCCGTTCGAGATCCCGACCGCGGCGACGGACTGGCCCGAGCACCGCGGCCCGGCCCGGGCCGGCGTCAACTCCTTCGGCTTCGGCGGCACCAACGCCCACGTCCTGCTGGAGGAGCCGCCGCTGACCGGGCCCGCCGCACCGGTGGCCGAGCCGGCCCGCACGGTGCTGCCGCTGAGCACCAAGGACGCCGCCGGACTGCCCGAACTGGCCGCCGCCGTACGGCAGGAGCTCGCCGACGGGGCCAGCCTGGCCGACCTCGGCCACACCCTGGCGCACCGCCGCCAGCACCTGCCCGAGCGGCTCGGGGTGGTCTACTCCACCCGCGAGGACCTGGCCGAGGCGCTGGCCGCGTACGAGCGCGGAGAGGAGCACCCGCGGGTGGTCCAGGGCCGCGCCCGGGAGCGCCGGCAGCGCCGGCTGGCCTGGGTGTTCACCGGCATGGGCCCGCAGTGGTGGGGGATGGGCCGGGGGCTGTACGAGTACGAGCCGGTCTACCGGGAGGCCGTGCAGGCCGTCGACCGGGAGATCCGCGCGCAGGCCGGCTGGTCGCTGCTGACCGAGCTGGGCCGCGACGAGGCGGACTCCCGGATGGCCGAGACCTGGCTGGCCCAGCCCGCCAACTTCGCCGTCCAGGTGGGGCTTTCGGCCCTCTGGCGGAGCCACGGCCTGCGCCCCGACGCGGTGGTCGGCCACAGCACCGGCGAGGTCGCCGCCTTCCACGAGGCCGGGGTGTACGACCTGGCCGACGCCGTCCGGGTGGTGCTCGCCCGCAGCCGCCTCCAGCAGCGCCTGGCCGGCACCGGCACCATGCTCGCGGTCGGCCTGCCGGAGGCCGAGGCCGAGCGCCGGATCCGCCCGTACCGCGCGCAGGTCTCGCTCGGCGCGATCAACAGCCCCTCCGCGGTGACCCTGGCCGGGGACGCCGAGGCGCTGGCCGAGCTGGGCGAGGAACTGCGGCAGCAGGGCGTCTTCGCCCGCCTGCTGGATGTCGAAGTCCCGTACCACAGCGTGCGGATGGACCCGATCCGGGACGAGCTGGTGGCCGCGCTCGCCGCCGTCAAGCCGCAGGAGGCGCGGCTGCCGCTCTACCTGACCGCCCGCGAGGGGCTCGCCCGCGGGCCGGAGCTGGACGGCGCGTACTGGTGGGAGAACGTCCGCAACCCGGTCCGGTTCCGGGCCGCCGTCGAGCGGATGGCCGAGGACGGCCACGGGCTGTTCCTGGAGCTCGGCCCGCACCCGGTGCTCGGCCACGCGATCCGCGAGTGCGCCGAGCGGTCGCACACCCTGCCGTCGATCCGCCGGCAGCAGGACGAGCCCGAGCGCTTCGCCCGCAGCCTCGCCGAACTCCACACCCTGGGCGTCGAGTTGAGCTGGAACGCGCTGCACCCGGGCGGCCGCCCGGTGCCGCTGCCGGCCTACCCGTGGCGGCGCGACCGGTACTGGGTGGAGCCCAAGGTCGTCGAGCAGGTCCGGCTCGGCCGGCTCGACCACCCGCTGCTGGGCCGGCGCACCGCCGGCGCCCAGCCCGGTTGGACCAGCGCGCTCGACCCCGAGCGGCTGCCCTACCTGACCGACCACCGGATCGAGGGCCAGGTGGTCTTCCCGGCCGCCGGGTACCTGGAGATGGCCGCCCAGGCCGTCCGCACCCTGACCGGCGGCACCGAGGTGACGCTGGCCGAGGTCGAGCTCAACCGCGCGCTGTTCCTCTCCGAGACCGAGCCCGTTCCGGTCCAGCTCGGCTACTCGCCGGAGGACGCCCGCTTCACCGTCGCCTCCACCCCCGCCGGCGGCGAGCCGAGCGTGCACGCCGGCGGCCGGGTCCGCACCGGCCAGCGCCGCTCCTACGGGCCCGCGCTGGACGTGGACGCCCTGCGCGCCCGCGGCCGGCACCTCGACGGCCCGGACTGCTACCGGCAGCTGGCCGAGCGCGGCTACGACTACGGGCCCGCCTTCCAGGCCATCGCCGAGGTGTGGACCGGCCCCGGTGAGGCGCTGGCCCGGATCCGGCCGACCGCGCAGCTCGGCCCGGACGCGGCCGACCACCACCTGCACCCGGTGCTGCTGGACGGCTGCTTCCAGACCCTGCTCACCACCCGGCTGACGGAGCCCGCGGGCGGCAGCGTCCGGCTCCCCGTCTCGATCGAGGAGGTCCGGCTCGACGCGATCGGCGACCGCCCGCTCTGGGTGCACGCCACCGTCACCCGGGACAGCGGCGAGGAACTCGTCGGCGACCTCGCGCTCTACACCGAGGACGGCACCCCGGTCGGCCGGGTCACCGGCTTCCGGGCCGCCGACGTCGCCCAGGCCAAGGCCTCCGTCGGGCTCGCCACCATCGACGGCTGGCTCACCGAGGTCGCCTGGGTGGCCGCTGACGAGCCCGCCGCCGACGAGGACCCCGGCGACCTGCTGCTGTTCGCCGACGCGGGCGGCCTCGCCGAGCGGCTGGCCGCGCTGGCCACCGCGCGCGGCGCCCGCTGCCACCTGGTCCGGCCCGGCGCCGGGTACCGGCACGGCGAGGGGCACTCCACCGTCCGGCCCGACTCCGCCGAGGACCTCCAGCGGCTGCTCGCCGACCTGGACAGAGGGTTCGCCACCGTCGTCCACCTCTGGAACCTCGACCAGCCCGCCCTGGCCGCCACCACCGCCGACCGGCTCGGCCCGCTCGCGACCCTCGGCGCCTACTCCCTGATCACCCTCGCCCAGGCCCTGTCCACCGCCCGCCCCGACGCCCGGCTGCACATCGTCACCCGGGGCACCCAGCCCGCCGCCCCCGGCGACCGGGTCGAACCGCTCGGCGCCCCCGCCTGGGGCATCGGCCGGGTGCTGTGGCAGCAGGAGCTGGTCGCCCAGCGCGGCACCCTGATCGACCTCGACCCGGCCGTCGACGCCGCCGCGCAGGCCGAGGCGCTGCTCGCCGAACTCGCCGCCCGGGACGAGCAGGAGATCGCCCTGCGGGCCGGCGCCCGGCTCACCAGCCGGCTGCGGCAGGCCGAGGGCCTCACCCGCCCGCTGCCGCCCGTCCTGCGCCCCGACGGCAGCTACCTGGTCACCGGAGCCTTCGGCGCCCTCGGTCGGCTGCTCTGCCGCACCCTCGTCCGGCGCGGCGCCCGGCGGCTGATCCTGGTCGGCCGCACCGCCCTGCCCGAGCGCTCCCGGTGGGCGGACACCGACCCGGCCACCCCGGTCGGCGAGCGGATCACCTTCCTGCGCGAGCTGGAGGCGCTCGGCGCCGACCCGCTGATCGCCCCGGTCGACGTCACCGACGAGCGGGCCCTCGCGGACTGGCTCGCCGACTACCGGCAGCGCCAACTCCCGCCGATCCGCGGCGTGTTCCACCTCGCCGGGCAGGTCAAGGACACCCTGCTGGACCAGATGGACCGCCCGGCCTTCGACGCCGGCTACGCCCCCAAGGTGATCGGCGCCCACCTGCTGCACCGGCTGCTGCGCGACGAACCGCTCGACCACTTCGTGCTGTTCGCCTCCGTCGCCTCGCTGCTCACCACCGCCGGGCAGACCAACTACGCGGCCGGCAACGCCTTCCTGGACGCCCTCGCCCACCACCGCCGGGCCGAGGGGCTGCCCGGGCTCAGCCTGGACTGGGGCCCCTGGGCCACCGGCATGATCGAGGAGCTGGGCCTGGTCGCCCACTACCGCGACGCCCGCGGCATGAGCTCGCTGCCGCCGGACGCCGGAACGGCCGTCCTGGAGCGCGTCCTCGGCCAGGACCGCGCCCAGCTGCTGGTCGCCACCGTGGTCGACTGGCCGACCTTCCTCGCCTGGTACCCGGCGCCGCCGCCGCTGGTCGCCGACCTCGCGGCGAGCGCCGCCGAGCAGGCCCCGGCCGAGACCGGCGGCTTCCTGGACGCCTACCGCGCCGCCGACCCGCAGGGCCGCCGGGAGCTGGTCACCGAGCGGTTCACCGCCGCCGCCGCGGCCGTGCTGCGGATCGGCGCCGAGCGGATCGACGCGGAGACCAGGCTCGGCGCGCACGGCCTGGACTCGCTGCTCGCGATGGAGCTGCGCGCCCGGGTGCACGGCGAACTGGGCGTCGCCCTGCCGGTGGTGGCCCTGCTCAGCAACGGCTCCGTCGGCGACCTGGTCGACCTGCTCACCGAGGGCCTGGCCGAGCGGCTCGCCGCCGACGGCGGCCCGGCCGAGGCCGAGGTCGAGCTGTACACCGACGAGTCCCGCTTCCCGCTCACCCACAACCAGCAGGCGCTCTGGTTCCTGCGCCTGCTGCACCCGGACGGCTTCGCGTACAACATCGGCGGCGCCGTCGAGGTCCGCGCGGAGCTCGACCCGGAGCTGATGTTCGGGGCGTTCCGCTTCCTCGTCGCCCGGCACCCCGAGCTGCGCGCCGCGTTCACCGCGGAGGAGGGCCGTCCGGTCCAGCGGATCCGGGAGGACGCCGAGGCCGACACCGGGCTGTTCGACGTCGAGGGCCGGCCGTGGGAGGAGATCCACGACCTGATCGTCCGCGAGTACCGGCGGCCGTACGACCTGGCCGAGGACCCGCTGGTCCGGCTGCGGCTGTTCCGGCGCGGGCCGGACCGCTGGGTGCTGATGAAGGCCGTCCACCACATCGTCTCGGACGCGATCTCCACCTTCACGTTCATCGAGGAGCTGTTCGAGGTCTACGAGGCGCTGCGCCAGGGCCGCACCCCCGAGCTGCCCCCGGTGCCCGCCCGCTACCTGGACTTCCTCAACCGGCAGAACCGCTTCCTGGCCGGCCCCGACGCCCGGCGGATGCTCGACTACTGGCGCGGCCACCTGCCGGCCGAGATGCCGGTGCTGGCGCTGCCCACCGACAAGCCGCGCCCGCCCGTGCAGACCCACAACGGGGCCTCCGAGTTCTTCCGGTTGGACGAGGAACTCACCGCTCGGGTCCATGTGTTGGCCCGGGCCAACGGCGCCACCCCGTTCATGGTGCTGCTCAGCGCCTACTACCTGCTGCTGCACCGCTGGTCCGGGCAGCCGGACATCGTGGTCGGCAGCCCGGTCACCGGCCGCACCGAGGAGGAGTTCGCCTCCGTCTACGGCTACTTCGTCAACCCGCTGCCGCTGCACGTGAGCCTGGCCGGGGAGCCGACCGTGGCCGAGCTGCTGGCCCGGGTGCGGGAGAGCGTGCTCGGCGGGCTGGACAACCAGGAGTACCCCTTCCCGCTGCTGGTCGAGCAGCTGGGGCTCCAGCACGACCCGAGCCGCTCCGCGGTGTTCCAGGCGATGTTCATCCTGCTCACCCACAAGGTCGCCGTGGAGCGCTTCGGCTACCGCCTGGAGTACATCGAACTCCCGGAGGAGGAAGGGCAGTTCGACCTCACGCTGTCCGCCTACGAGGACCGCGCGGACGGCTGCTTCCACTGCGTCTTCAAGTACAACTCGGACCTCTTCGAGCCCGCCACCGTCCAGCGGCTGGCCGCGCACTACCGCAACCTGCTGGACGCCATGACCCGCGCCGCCGAGGCGGAGCCGGTCGGGCGGCTGCGGATGCTGGGCGAGGCCGAACGGCGGGAACTCCTCACCGGGTTCAGCGGCGCCGAGCGCCGGATCGAGCACGACACCCCGGTGCCGGAGCTGATCGCCAAGGCCGCCGCCGAGCGGCCGGAGGCCGTCGCGGTGGTCGCGCCCGGCCGGGACGGCGTCCGCCGGCTGACCTACGGCGAACTGGACCGGCAGGCCCAGCGCACCGCGGTACGGCTGCGCGAACTCGGCGTCGGCGAGGGCTCGGTGGTCGCGGTCTGCCTGGACAAGTCACCCGAGCTGATCACCACCCTGCTGGCGATCTGGCGGGCCGGCGCCGCCTACCTGCCGCTCGACCCCGGGCACCCGGCCGACCGGCTCGCCCTCCAGGTGGCCGACGCCGGGGCGGCCCTGGTGGTGGTCGACCACCGGCGCCCGCCGGCGGCCGACCTGCCCGCCGCGCTGATCACCCTGGAGGAGCTGGAGCGGCCCGCGCTGGGCGGCGCCGTGCCGCTGCCCGCCGCCGACCCGGCCCGGGCCGCCTACCTGATCCACACCTCGGGCTCCACCAGCCGTCCCGCCCCGGGCCGGCGATCCGGCGGGTCGCCTCGACGCCGTCCATCCTGGGC
>NZ_JBEXJK010000301.1:0-10075 GCF_040609095.1 Kitasatospora sp. NPDC004799 | reverse complement strand
GTGTCGTCCTCGTCGTCGAGGTCGGCGTAGCGGGCTGCGTACTCCGCGTTGGGCTGCTGCTGTCGGGGCTGGTCGCCGGGGTCCTGGCGGTGCTGCTGGTCGGGCTGCCGCTGGCGGCCGCGCTGGCCCTGGCCGGGGTGCCGGTCGCCGCCTGGGAGCGGCGGCTGGTCCGCTTCCTGGACGGCGGACGGGTGCCGGACCCGCACCTCGTCCCCGGACAGCCGGGCCTGGCCGCCTGGGTGCGGCTGCGCTACCGCGAGCAGGCGACCTGGCGGGAGCTGGGCTTCGCGCTGCTGACCGCCTTCGTGCTCTGGCCGATCGACCTGGCGGTGGCCGGCTGCGCCCTCGCCGTGCCCGGGTGCCTGGTCGCGGCCCTGCCGCTGCTGCTCTGGGACGGCGAGCAGGTCAACGTGCTCAAGCTGGTCGTGGTGCACTCGCCGGCCGTGGCCGCCCTGCTCGGCCTGGTCGGACTGCTGCTGCTCCCGCTGCTCGCCTACCCGCTGGCCGTCCTGGCGGCCGCGCGGGCGGCGCTGGTCCGGCTGGTGCTGGCGCCGGGCGGACAGGAGCAGCGGATCGGTGAACTGGTGCGCTCCCGAGCCCGGTTGGTGGACGCCTTCGAGGCGGAGCGGCGCCGGATCGAGCGCGATCTGCACGACGGCGCCCAACAGCGGCTGGTGGCCCTGACCATGGCACTCGGGCTGGCCCGGCTGGACGCGCCGGCGGACGGGCCGCTGGCCGACCGGCTCGCCGAGGCACACCGGGAGGCGGGCGAAGTCCTGGCCGAACTACGGGAGTTGATCAACGGCATCCATCCGCAGGTGCTCACCGACCACGGCCTGCCGGAGGCCTGCGCGGACGCCGCCGACCGCTCGCCCGTCCCGGTCACCACCCGCTTCGCGCTGCCCGGCCGGCTGCCGGCCCCGGTCGAGTCGGCCGGCTACTTCGCCGTCACCGAGGCGCTCGCCAACCTCGTCAAGCACAGCCGAGCGAGCGCCGCGACGGTCGAAGGGCGGTACGCGGAGGGCCGGTTGACGATCGAGGTGACGGACGACGGCCACGGCGGCGCCGACCCGGCGCGCGGCACCGGACTGACCGGGCTGGCCGACCGGATCGCGGTGGTGCACGGCACACTGGCCGTCAGCAGTCCGCCCGGCGGACCGACCCTGGTGCGGGTGGAGATCCTCTGCGCCCCGATCGACGGAGGAGCGGCGTGACGACGAGTGGACCGGGGGCGGACGGCCTGCGGGTGGTGCTGGCCGAGGACGGCGTCCTGCTGCGCGAGGGCCTGATCGGCCTGCTGGCCCGGTTCGGGCACCGGGTGGTGGCCGCCGTCGGGGACGCCGAGGCGCTGCGCACGGCGGTCGAGGAGCACCGGCCGGACCTCGTGGTCACGGACGTGCGGATGCCGCCGGGCCAGAGCGACGAGGGGCTGCGGGCAGCCCTCGCGCTGCGCGAGCGCCACCCCGGGCTGCCCGTCCTGGTGCTCAGCCAGTACGTCCAGCACTCGTACGCGGCCCGGCTGTTGGAGGCTGGGGACGGCTCCGGGGTCGGCTACCTCCTGAAGGACCGGATCGGGCAGATCGAGGAGTTCGTGGCGGCCCTCGGAGCGGTGGCCGCCGGGGGCACGGTGGTGGACCCGGAGGTGGTGCGGCAGCTGCTGCGCCGCCGTCGCAGCCCGTTGGAGCGGCTCACCCCGCGCGAACGGGAGGTGCTGGCGCTGATGGCGCAGGGGCGGTCGAACGCGGCGATCTGCCGGGAGCTGGTGGTGTCGGACGCGGCGGTGAGCAAGCACATCGGCAACATCCTGCTGAAGCTGGACCTGCCGCCGGCCGAGGCGACCCACCGGCGGGTGCTGGCGGTGCTGGAGTTCCTCCGGGCGTGAGGGTGTGAGGGCGTGTGGGCGGGAGGGGCCGAGGGGCGAGGGCCGAGGGGCGAGGGCCGAGGGGCGAGGGCGGGCGAGCCGCCGCCCCGTCCGGGCCGCCCCGGCGCCGGTCCGGCGACCCTGATGATCCACCACCGCATCGCCCGACGGGAGGGGCGGTGCGGGCCTGGCCGCCCCTGAGCCGGGACGTGCACGGATCAGCCGGGGGGCCGAGGGCGGATCGTCCCGCGGGGCGATGGCCGGCGGGTGCCCGCGGCGGCAGCGTGGGGCGATGACGGAAAAACGAGAAGTGAGTGGACGTCAGTTCAGCTCGCGGGTACGGCGCTTCGCCTCGGCCGCGGTCGCGTTCGGGGTGGCCTCCGCGCTGCTGACGGCGCTCGTGCCCACCGCGGCGCAGGCCGCGGACGCCGACCCCGGGGCCGACCGGGGCGGCTGGACCGCGAAGATCAGCCGGACCGAGTACGGCGTCCCGCACGTCCTCGCCCGCGACTTCGGCGGCCTCGGCTACGGCTACGGCTACGCCTTCGCCCAGGACAACCTGTGCCAGCTCGCCGACCAGGTGGTCACCGTACGGGGCGAGCGCTCGCGCTGGTTCGGCCCGGACGGCGAGTCGGTCGACCGGGTGAGCAACCTGGTGAGCGACACCTACCAGCGGGGCGTGCAGCGCTCCGGGACGGTGCGGCGGCTGCTGGCCGCCCCCGCGCCGCTCGGCCCCACCGACGAGGCGCGGCAGCTGGTGGACGGCTACGTCGCCGGGTACAACCGCTACCTGCGCGACACCGGCTCCGACCACCTGCCGGACCCGTCCTGCCGGGGGAAGGGCTGGGTCGGGCCGATCACCGCGGACGACCTGTGGAACATCCTGCACGACGTCAACACCCTGATGGGCAGCGCCGCCGCCCAGCAGCAGATCGCCACGGCCGTGCCGGGCGCCTGGACCCCGCCGACACCCGGGGCGTCCGGAAGCGAGTCGGCGGCGGCCGTACCCCGGATCGCCGCTCCCGGCCGCACCGCCGACGACCCCGAACTGGGCAGCAACGCCTGGGCGATCGGCCGCGACGCCAGCCGCGACGGCACCGGCCTGCTGCTGGCCAACCCGCACCTCCAGTGGGCGGGCTCGCAGCGCTTCTACCAGGCCCAGCTGACCATCCCCGGCGTCCTGGACGTCGCCGGCGCCGGACTGTACGGCATCCCGTTCCTCCAGATCGGCCACACCCGCGGCCTCGCCTGGAGCCACACCACCAGCTACGCGGACCACTACACCCTCCACCGGCTGACCCTGGTGCCCGGCGACCCGACCGCGTACCTGGTGGACGGCAAGGTCGAGCGGATGAGCCAGGAGACCGTCATGGTCACCGTCCGGGCCGCCGACGGGACGCTCTCCACCGTCGACCGGACCGTCTACCGCTCCCGCCACGGCTACGTCCTCGCCGAGGGCTGGACCGGGGAGCAGGCCTTCACCCTCCGCGACGCCAACGCCGAGAACCTCCGCTCGCTGAGCCAGTGGGTGGCGATCGGCCGGGCCCAGAACCTCGACCAGCTGCGCCAGGCCCAGCGCACCTACCAGGGCCTGCCCTGGGTGTACACCACGGCCGTCGACGCCGGCGGCACCACCTGGTTCACCGACGCCTCCGCCGTCCCGCACCTGCCCGACGCCCAGCGCGAGCGCTGCGTGCTCCCGGCCCCCGGCGGCGCGCAGGTGCTGGACGGCTCGACCGGTGCCTGCGACCCGGGCAGCGACCCGGACGCGCTCGTGCCCGGCGTCTTCGGCCCCGCCAACCACCCGAGCCTGACCCGCACCGACTACGTCGCCAACGCCAACAACGGTCCGTACCTGACCAACGCGGACGCGCCGATCACCGGCCTGCCCGCGATCTACCAGGGCGCCTCCGCGCGGATGCTGCGCAGCCAGCTGAGCCTGCGGATGATCGCCGACCGCCGGGCCGGCACCGACGGCCTCGGCGCCCCCGGCTTCACCCTCGCCTCGCTCCAGGCGACGATGTTCGGCAACCGGGTGCAGAGCGCCGAGCTCGACCGCGACGACGCCGTGGCGCTGTGCCGCGCCCACCCGGAGATCGCGGCCTCCGACGGCACCCGGGTCGACGTGCGGGCGGCGTGCGGCGTGCTCGCGGCCTGGGACACCAGGGCCGACGCCGACAGCCGCGGCACCGTGCTCTGGCAGGCGTACCGGGACGCGCTGGCCGCGACCGGCACGACCGCCTGGCAGACCGTCCCGGCCGACCCGGCCCGGCCGCTGACCACCCCGCGCGGCATCGACGCGGCGAACCCCGCCGCCCAGCGCGCCCTGGCCGACGCGGTGCGGGGGCTGGCGGCCAGCGGCCTGCCGGTGGACGCCCAGACCGGCCTGGTCCAGCGCTGGGCGGGCATCCCGCTGCACGGCTGCTCCCACCAGCTGGGCTGCTTCAACGTGCTCACGGCGGGCCCCGACTCGGGGACCGGCGGCGGCACCTACCCGACGAACCTGGGCAGCGTCCCGCACGGCGGCACCTTCCTGATGGCCACCGAGCTGACCGACCGGGGCCCGCGCACCCGGACGCTGCTGACCTACGGCCAGTCCGCCGACCCGGCCTCGCCCCACTTCACCGACCAGACCCGGCTCTACGCCCGCAAGCAGTGGGTGACCGAGCGCTTCACGGAGGCCGAGATCCGCTCGGCGCCGGGGCTCTCCGTCACCGTCCTGCGGCGCTGACCCGCGGCCGGTCGTGCGACAGGGCCGCCGCCGCTCCCGGAGCGGCGGCGGCCCTCGCGCGCGCCCGAAACGTACCGATGCTCCGTCAGGTTCCCTTGTGCGGCGGGTTTCCAAGGCGGAAGGCCGGCCCCCGTTTCAGGTGACAGGATGTTAACCGGATCGGCACATCCTCCGACCCGGTAACGCTTTTGCCGTCACCATGCCCGTGCTTTACTTCCCCTTGACGCGTCGTCAGGTCGCCGGAGGCGTCGACGTGGCCCGGGCGCAGCACGCCCGCCACGGCCGCACCCTTCTGCCGGGGACACCTGGTCCCGACGTGCCTGCCCACCGCCCCGCCCGGACCACACCGGGAGGGTCACCGAAGGAGGCATCCACTCCCATGGAACCGCTCATCGACCGAGCCAGGGCGTTCCCGCAGCGCGCGGGGGACACCGGCCGGGAACTCACCGCACTCGCCGCGGGCCAGGCCCCGCAGGCGCTGTTCATCACCTGCTCCGACTCGCGCGTGGTGCCCGCCCTGATCACCAACGCCGACCCCGGGGACCTCTTCGAACTCCGCACCGCGGGCAACATCGTCCCCGCCTACCGGGCCGACGCCTCCTCGGGCGAGACCGCCACCGTCGAGTACGCCGTCGAGGTGCTCGGCGTGCGCGACATCGTGGTCTGCGGCCACTCGCACTGCGGCGCCGTCGGCGCCGTGGTCCGCGACGAGGACCTCAGCGTGGCGCCCGCCGTCCGCGCCTGGCTGCGCCACGCCGACCAGGCCGTGCTCCGCGCGGACGAGGCCGACGTGTTCGACCCGACGGTCGCGGGGCCCGTGCAGCGCCACGTCCTCAACCAGCTGGACCGGCTGCGCGGCTACCCGGCCGTCGCCCGCCGGCTGGACGCGGGGGAGATCCGGCTGCACGGCTGGTTCTACGAGATCCACACCGGGCTGGTGCTCGCCCACCGGCCCGACGCCGGGCTGTTCCTGCCGCTGTGACCGTCTCCGCAGCCCAGGGCCCCGACCGCCGCGGGCCGTCCGTCCCGCACCGCCCGACCGCCACCGTCCGTACCGACACCGCCCCGAGGACCCGATGACTCGTCGTCCCGCCCTCCGGCTGAGCACTCTGCGCGCCGACCTCCCCGCCTCCCTCGTCGTCTTCCTGGTCGCCCTCCCGCTCTGCGTGGGCGTCGCCGTCGCCTCCGGCGTCCCGGCCGAACTCGGCCTGGTCACCGGCATCGTCGGCGGCCTGGTGACCGGGCTGCTGCCCGGCAGCAGCCTCCAGGTCTCCGGCCCCGCCGCCGGCCTGACCGTGCTGGTCTTCGCCGCCGTCCAGGAGCACGGCCTCGCCACCCTGGGCGTCATCACCGCCGCCGCCGGCCTGCTCCAGCTCGCCATGGGCGCGGCCCGCCTCGGCCGGCTGTTCCGGGCGATCTCCGTCTCGGTCGTCCAGGGCATGCTCGCCGGGATCGGCCTGGTCCTGGTCGCCGGCCAGCTCTACGCGCTGGCCGACACCAAGGCGCCGGCCGACGGCCCCGCCAAACTCGCCGGAATCCCCGGACTGGTCGCCGACGTCGCCGGCCGGCCGCACGCGCTCGCCGCCGCCGCGGTCGGCGCCGGGACGGTCGCGGTCCTGCTGCTCTGGCCGCGGCTGCCCGCCCCGGTCCGGACGGTCCCCGCCCCGCTCGCCGCGGTGGCCGCCGCGACGGCCGTCACCGCGCTGCTCGACCTGCCCGTCGCCCGGGTCGAGGTGGCCGGCCTTGCCGACGTGATCGACCTGCCCGGCGGCTCCGACCTCGCGGCGCTCGGCAGCCTCGGCGTCCTCGGCACGGCCCTCGCGTTCGCGCTGATCGCCTCGGCCGAGACGCTGTTCAGCGCGGCCGCCGTCGACCGGCTGCACGAGGGGCCGCGCACCGACTACGACCGCGAACTGCTCGCCCAGGGCGTCGGCAACACCGTCTGCGGCCTGCTCGGCGCCCTGCCGATGACCGCCGTCATCGTCCGCAGCGCCGCCAACGTCCAGGCCGGCGCCCGCACCAAGGCCTCCCGGGTGCTCCACGGCGTGTGGCTGCTGCTCTTCGCGGCGCTGCTGCCCGCCGCCCTCTCCGCCATCCCGCTCGCCGCGCTGGCCGGCGTCCTGGTCCACGCCGGGGCCAAGCTGGTCCCGCTGCGCACCCTGCGGCCGCTGTGGCGGGCCGACCGGGGCGAGGCGGCGGTCCTGGCCGCCACGGCGGTCGCCATCGTGGTGACCAACCTGCTCGAAGGGGTGCTGCTCGGCCTGCTCCTCGCGGTGTTCAAGAGCGCCTGGGACACCTCCCACCTCCAGGTCGCGGTCACCGAACTGCCCGACGGGGCGGTCCGGGTGATCCTGCACGGCAACGCCACCTTCCTCCGGCTGCCCCGACTCCTGGAGACCCTCGAATCGCTGGAGGGGCTGCCCGCGGACCGTCCGGTGCGGCTCGACCTCGGCGGCGTGCGCCACCTCGACCACGCCTGCCGCAGCGCGCTCGAACTCTGGCAGGAGCGCCACAACCGCAACGGGTCCGCCGAACTCCTCGGCCTGCCCGCCGCGGTGGCCTGAGCCGAGGACGCCCGCGCCCCTCGCGCGCGAGGAGTGCGGGCGCCCGGTCGGGCCGCCGGCTACAGGGTGCGGCGCACCCCGGCCTGCTGCTCCAGCCGGTGCAGCTGGCCGGACAGCCCCGCGTGCATGGCGTCCCGCACCGGACCGTTGCGCCCGATCCAGAGGACCTCCCGGCCGCGCAGCTCCTCCAGCATCAGGGCGTAGGCCGCGTACATCGCGACCGCCGCGAGGAGCATGCCGAGCGCGCCGGCGACGTGGCCCAGGGCGGACACGCCGGTGACGCCGTGCAGGCCGGCGACGAAGTAGCGCGGCACGGCGATCATCAGGAGCACCCACAGCACCTTCTTCGGCCTGGCCACCGAGGCCATCAGGGCGGCGAAGACCGTGAACACCAGGTTCATCACGCCGAGCACCTTCGCCCCGCCGGGCGCATCGGTGGCCGTGACCAGGCCGTTGGCCAGCCAGGCGCCCGCGAACCCGCCCATCAGGGTCGCCGCGATGACGTCCCGGGCGCCGAACGCCAGGACGCTGACCAGCAGTTGGAGCACGAAGGCGGAGAAGACCGTGAGCGCCACGGCCTGCCGGTGCACACCGTCGATCAGGCCGAGCTGCAGGCTGCTGGTCACGGCGGAGGAGATGGCCACCGTGAAGAAGCCCAGGGGCATCGGCGAGGCGATCGGCCGCAGGGTGATCCGGGTCAGGGCGTGCGGGTCCGGCTCGGCCCCGGCTCCCGTTCCGGCTCCGGTACGGGCCGACGGATCCGGGCTCGCGGGCGGCTCCGTCCCGGGCACCGCCTGGCCCGGCTCGCGCACCTGCTCGTCGTCCCTCACCACTGCCACCATCATCTCGCTCCTCGCTCTCGGGACCCGGCGTCCTCGGGGCGGCCGCCGGCAGAGCGGCGGGCCGGATTCCCTTCGGAGGCTAGGAGCGCGGGCGCGGGCCGATTCGTCCCGGTGTGTACGGGGGCTGTCGTGTCCGTGCTCGCCGGGGCGCCCGGGCCCGGCGGCGGCCCCGAAGTGCGCTGCCGGGCAACCGGCCATGCGCTGCGAAGTCCGCCGGGCGCCGTCGGCTGCCTAGGTTTCGCTGGGTGGCCCGGCCGGGCCGCGAGCAGCCAAGGAAAGGCGGAACTCCCGTGCAGTTCGGGATATTCAGCGTCGGCGACGTCACGGTCGACCCGACCACCGGACGTGAGCCGACCGAGCACGAGCGGATCAAGGCGATCCTCGCCATCGCGCTCAAGGCCGAGGAGGTCGGCCTGGACGTCTTCGCGACCGGTGAGCACCACAACCCGCCGTTCGTCCCGTCCTCGCCGACGACCATGCTCGGCTGGATCGCGGCGAGGACCGAGCGGATCGTCCTCTCCACCTCGACCACGCTGATCACCACCAACGACCCGGTGAAGATCGCCGAGGACTACGCGATGCTGCAGCACGTCGCCGACGGCCGGGTCGACCTGATGCTCGGGCGCGGGAACACCGGCCCGGTCTACCCGTGGTTCGGCCAGGACATCCGCCAGGGCATCCCGCTCGCACTGGAGAACTACGCGCTGCTGCGCCGGCTCTGGCGCGAGGACGTGGTCGACTGGGAAGGCCGCTTCCGCACCCCGCTGCAGTCCTTCACCGCCACCCCGCGCCCGCTGGACGGCGTGCCGCCGTTCGTCTGGCACGGCTCGATCCGCAGCCCGGAGATCGCCGAGCAGGCCGCCTACTACGGGGACGGCTTCTTCCACAACAACATCTTCTGGCCCCAGGAGCACACCCGGCGGATGGTCGAGCTCTACCGGAGCCGCTTCGCCCACCACGGTCACGGCACGCCGGAGCAGGCGATCGTCGGCCTCGGCGGGCAGGTGTTCATGCGGAAGAACTCCCAGGACGCCGTACGGGAGTTCCGTCCGTACTTCGACAACGCGCCGGTGTACGGGCACGGGCCCTCGCTGGAGGAGTTCACCGAGCAGACCCCGCTGACCGTGGGCAGCCCCCAGCAGGTCATCGAGCGCACCCTCGGCTTCCGCGAGGCCGTCGGCGACTACCAGCGCCAGCTGTTCCTGATGGACCACGCCGGCCTGCCGCTGAAGACGGTGCTGGAGCAGCTGGACATCCTCGGCGAGGAGGTCGTGCCGGTGCTGCGCGCGGAGTTCGCCAAGGGCCGGCCCGCGAGCGTCCCCGACGCCCCCACCCACGCCGCACTCCGGGACGCCGCCCCCGCCGCCGCCCCCGCCGCCGTCCCCGCCGCCGCCGACGTCCGGGGCGACGCCCCCGCCACCTCCTGACCAGGACGGAGCCCTCCATGGAACCGACCTCGCCGATCACGCTCGCCGTGGTCTCGGGCGGGCTCAGCCAGCCCTCGTCGACCCGCCTGCTGGCGGACCGCCTCGCCGAGGCCGCCGTCGCCCGGCTGGCCGCCGCCGGCCGTGAGGCGCAGGTGCGCCTGCACGAACTGCGCCCGCTGGCCACCCCCGTCTCGCACCACCTGCTCTCCGGGTTCCCCTCCCCGGCCCTGGGCGACGCGCTGGAGGAGGTGAGCACGGCCGACGCGCTGATCGCCGTCTCCCCGATCTTCTCCGCCTCCTACAGCGGCCTGTTCAAGTCCTTCTTCGACCTGCTCGACCCCGGCGCCCTGGCGGGCAAGCCGGTGCTGATCGGGGCGACGGGCGGCACCGCGCGCCACTCCCTGGCCCTGGACCACGCGATGCGCCCGCTCTTCGCGTACCAGCGCGCGCTCGTCGCTCCGACCGCCGTCTTCGCGGCCTCCGAGGACTGGGGCGGGACGGGCGACGCGCACACCGACAGCCTGCCGGCGCGGATCGAACGCGCCGGGGGAGAGCTCGCGGCGCTGGTCCTCACCGCGGCGGCGGAGCCGCGGCCCGCCGCCGGCCCCGCGGTGCCACCCGCCGCGCTCAGCCCGCACAGACGCAGCGGC
>NZ_JBEXJK010000300.1:0-10079 GCF_040609095.1 Kitasatospora sp. NPDC004799 | reverse complement strand
GGGCATCCCGGCGATGCTCATGGTGCTGGCCGCCACCGGGGTGCTGCGCGGCCTCCAGGAGGTTGTAGGCGCCGATCGCGTACGGGCCACCGGAGTTGAGCGTGCTCGGCCGGAAGGCGCCGTCAGCTTCGGCGTACTCGAAGGTGGCGGTCAGGAGGGCCGGCCCGGTGATGGTCGACTGCCCGATGACGGTGTTGCGCTCGCCGGACCCGCTGAACGACAGGTCCACGCCGCCGTCCTTGCTGGTGATCTTCACCTGCTGGGCGAAGGACGCGTTGGTCTTGGCCTTGACGGTGATCTCGGCCGCGGCGGGCAGGCTGATCTCGGCGGTGTTGCCCCTGACGAATACATAGGCGTCGGACATGGGATTCCTTCGTTCCGGAGGGAGTTCACGTGGTGATCGCCGCTCACGCTAGCCGCGCCGGGATCGATTCCCAGGAACACCCGACCGGGGACAACCCTTTCGAGGGAACGATCCCGGTATCAGGTTTCAACTGGGCGCCCCCGGAGAGGAGATGAGGGTTCTCTGAGGGTGCTATCTCCGGGAGAACCCGGATGCCGGCCCCGGGCCCGAGGCCCGAGACTCGGGGCCATGCGCATCACACGGGCCGGCTGGGCCGTCATGACGGTGCTCTCCACGCTCATCGTCGCCATGTCCGCCACGTACTTCCGCTTCGATCCGGAGACGTACTTCACGAGCCAGCGCGCCACCTACCTCAGCCACCGACTCCCGCTCTACGTCCACATCTTCGGCGCCGTCACGGCCCTGGCGGTCGGCCCGTGGCAGTTCTCCCGGCGCCTGCGGGAGCGGTGGCCGCGCTGGCACCGCCGCATCGGCGTCACCTACCTGCTCGCCTGCCTGGTCGGCGGGGTGGGGGCGCTGCTGCTGGCCCCGATCGCATACGGGGGCGCCGTCTCCGGGGCCGGCTTCGCGTGCCTGGCCGTGGCCTGGCTGGTGACCGGCGGCGCCGGGCTGCGGGCGGTCCTCGACGGCCGGGTGATCGACCACCGCCGCTGGATGGTCCGCAGCTTCGCGCTCACCTTCGCCGCCGTCACGCTGCGCCTGATGCTGCTCGCCGTGGCGGCGGCGCACCTGGACTTCCGTACCTCCTACCCGGCGATCGCCTGGCTGTGCTGGGTGCCCAACCTGCTGCTGGCCTGCTGGTTCACCCGCGCCCGCCCGGCGGCGGCCGGTCAGTAGGGGTGCTTGTTCGGCCTGCTCTTCCAGGCCCGGTAGGCGGGCTTGCCGAGCTTGGGGTAGCTCTGCTCGATGAGGATGCTGCGCTCGTTCAGCGGCTTCTTGAAGTCCTCGTACTGGTACTCGTCGCTGAACCCGATCTCCGCGGTGTCCTCCAGGTCCCGGCTGAAGTAGACGGCGTCGATCCGGGCCCAGTAGATGGCGCTCATGCACATCGGGCACGGCTGGCCGCTGGTGTAGATCTCGCAGCCCTTGAGCATCCGGGCCCGGAACGGCTCGCGGTCGGGGGAGCCGGGCTCGCGCCGGACGAGCTTCAGGGTGCTCCGGTCCTGGTGGTCCACCGCGATCGTCGGCGCCTCCGGGTTCAGCACCTGGATCGCCTTGCGGATGGCCTCCACCTCGCCGTGCGCGGTCGGGTCGCCGGTCAGCAGGACCCGGTTCTGGCCGCGGGCGACGATCTCGCCGTCGCGGGTGACCACCGCGCCGAACGGCCCGCCCCAGCCGTTCACCACCGACTCCGTCGCGAGGCGCACGGCCTCGCGCATGAACCTCTTCCTCGGCTTCTTCGCCATGACGCCACTTCCGGTCGGGAGGGTCCGGCCCCTTTTTCCGGCGGACGCGCGACGAGAAGGGGCGGATCGGCATATTCCTTCCAGGAGACAGCCACCCTCCGGGCCGCGGCAACCGGGGTTGCCGCACCCGGTGGCGGCCGTTAGCCCGGCCGGGCAGCGGCGTTCCCCTGCCCGAGTAAACGGGCGCTTACCCGAAAGCCTGGAGGGGGCGGTTCGGGTACGGATCGGTGTCGGCGCGGGGGACCACCCCCGCGTCGACGAACCACCGAAACCCTCGAAACCTTCAGGAGGCCTCCATGGCCCGCACGAAGCCGCTCGTCCTGACCGCCGTCGCCGCCGTCGCCGTCCTGGCCGCGAGCACCGCGGTCGCCGTCGCCGACGACAAGCCCGCCTCGAAGCCCGCCGCCAAGCCGTCCGTCACCGTGCCCAACGACCAGGCCGCCGCCGACCCGTCGCTGCTGGCCGCGCACAACCAGATCTTCGGCTCCTGGGTCGACGTGGCCCCGGGCGGGAACGGGATCGCCAGTGTGACCTGTCCGTCCGGTCAGGTGCCCACCGGCGGCGGCGGTCAGACCAGCGCCTTCCGGATCTTCTTCACCGACTCCTACCCGAGCGGCAGCTCGTGGGTCACGCGCGGTACCAACACCGGCACCGGGACCGAGTCCATCCGTGCGGTCGTCGTCTGCACCACTCCCTGATCCCAGGGCTGAACGGCCCGGGCCCGGTTCGCGGGCCCGGGCCGTTCCACGCCTGCGGGCTACCGCGCGGCCGGCAGCAGGCCGAGGTCCGAGACCGGGCCGAGGTGGGCGAGCTTGTCGGGGTTGGAGACGGCGCGCACCGCCCGTACCGTGCCGTCGGGGGCGAGGTCCAGCTCGATGACGTTGACGACGCGCCGCTCGGCGTCGTACGCCACCGCGCCCGGGCGGCCGTTGACGCGGGCCGGGACGAGGTGCACGCCCAGGCGGCGGATCCGGCGGAAGCCGCCGACGAGCAGCTGGGCGACGCGGCGAGGGTCGGTGACGGAGCGGGCGAGCGCGCGGGCCTTGCCGCCGCCGTCGCCCTGGAACACCACGTCGGGGGCGAGCATGCCGAGCAGGGCGTCCAGGTCGCCGCCCTCGGCGACCTCGAAGAAGCGGCGGGCCAGCTCCTCGCCCTCGGCGCGGCGGGCCGGGGGCGGCAGGGCGGCCCCGGACGATGTCAGGCGCTTGCGGGCGCGGGCGAAGATCTGGCGGCAGTTCGCCTCGCTGCGGCCGACCATCCCCGCGACCTCCGGATAGCCGTACCCGAAGGCCTCGCGCAGCGTGAACACCGCCCGCTCGACCGGCGTCAGGGCCTCCAGCAGCACCAGGAACGCCATCGACAGGCTGTCCGCCAGCTCGGCGTGCTCGGCCGGGCCGGGGCGCTCGGCGGTGGTGACGACGGGCTCGGGCAGCCACTCGCCGACGTAGGTCTCGCGCCGCACCCGGGCGGACTTGAGGTGGTTGATGCCCAGGCGGGTGACCGTCGTGGTCAGGTAGGCCTTGGGGTCGGTGACCGCGGTGCCGGCCAGGCCGGCGCGGGTGAGGCCGAGGAAGGTGTCCTGGACGAGGTCCTCGGCGTCGCCGACCGAGCCGGTCATGCCGTAGGCGATGGAGAACAGCAGCGGCCGGTAGCCGGCCGCGCCCGCCACGTCCGCCGTATTTGATTCCGCTGGTCCCGTCATGGAGTCCCCCTTGTCCCGATCGCGGCCAGCAGGCTATCCGAGGCCCGTCGCGGCCCGCGGGCGGGTGGTGTGGCGCAGGTCACGGCCCCTGGGCGGTGGTGGGCTGTCACAAAGCGGCGGGCTGTCCTGTCTACAAGGGCGACAACGGGACACCGACCGAGGAGCACGCCATGGAACCCCGCCTGAACCCCTTCGCCAGCGCCGTCATGGGCAAGGCCTTCAAGCACCTGATCGCGGCCAACCAGGCCGTCGGCGAGTCGGCCCTGCCGTACACCGTCCAGGAGCTGGTGCGGATGCGCGTCAGCCAGATCAACGGCTGCGGCGCCTGCATCGACATGCACTACAAGGAGGCCGTCCACGCCGGGGAGGACCCGGTGCGCCTGGCCCTGGTCGCCGCCTGGCGCGAGACCACCGTGTTCACCGAGGCCGAGCGCGCCGCGCTGGAGCTCGCCGAGGAGGGCACCCGGCTCGCCGACGCGGCCGGCGGGGTGAGCGACGAGGTGTGGGAGAACGCCGCCAAGCACTACGACGAGGAGCAGCTGGCGGCGCTGGTGACCGTCATCACGCTGATCAACGCCTTCAACCGGGCCAACGTGATGATCCGCCAGCCCGGCGGGAGCTACGAGGTCGGCATGTACCAGCACTGACCGGCCGCCGGGCCGTTGCGGCCCCCGGTTCGAACGCGGCGGGGCCGCCCGGCAGTTCGCCGGGCGGCCCCGCGGTTTCCGTGCGCGGCGTACGGACCGGGCCGGAGGCCGGCGCGGTCAGCGCGTCACCTTGCCGGAGGTGAGGGGGAGGATCAGGCCTTCCAGGCGCCCCAGAGGACGTAGGCGTTGTCGCCGCCGCCGCCCTCGCGGGTCGTGCGGAAGATGTTCCGGGTGGTGCCGTCGTCGTCGTAGCTGTTGGAACCGGCGTAGGGGTTGTTCCAGTGCAGCCTGACGGTCGCATTGTTGCGCCAGCCGTCCTCGCAGCCCTGGGCCGTGAACGTCACGGTGCCCTCGGTGCCGGTCATGAAGCCGTTGCTCTCGGACTGGAACACGGCCTCGCCGGTGTTCCCCAGCCACTGCGGCGGCTCCTGGCCCTGCGTCCAGATGCCGTGGGACAGGCTGTAGTCGGTGCGGTAGAGCGTGCAGCCGGTGCCGTTGTGCAGGCGGATCGTGGTGCTGCGGGCGGCCGACAGGGCGGCCTGGGCGCCGGCCGGGGCGGCCTGGTCCGTGGTGGTCGGGGCGGCCTGGGCGGTGCCGGTGGCGATGGTGCCGAGCCCGACGGCGGCCACCGCCGCCAGCGACGCGAAGCGTGCGGAGATGCGCATGGGGTCCCTCGATTCCGTGAGTCCTGGGTGGGTGGGCGGCGCGGGCCGTTTCCCGCGCCGTGGTGAACCCTGCGGAAGGTTGGTCGACAAACGATGGACGGCGCGGCCGGCGGCGGCCGGCGTTCTTGTCCATCGTTTGTCAAACGGCGGGGCGTACGGGCGCCGGCGTGGCGGAGGGGCTTGCGGGAACCTCCGGGGCGGCACGGGGAACTGCCTGGTCGACGGCTCGACGGCTCGACGGCTCGACAGCTCGGACCGAGGCGCGGGCCTGGGGCGTCCAGGGCGTCGGTCCGGGCGGCCCGGGGTCAGCCCAGCAGGGCCGCCACCGCCCGCGGCGTCCAGTGCCCGGCCGCGCCCGGGCGGGTGGCGAGGTAGCCGGCCGCGCGCCAGGGGCCCCAGCCGTGGGACTCGGCCAGGCCGGCGGCCAGGGTGCGCAGGTAGGGCGGGGCGGGGGCGTTGAGCTCGGCGCCGGCCACGCCCCAGGAGGCGGTGAAGGTCAGCAGCGGGTGGCCGTCCAACTCGCCGACGTGCAGCAGGGTTTCGTAGCGGCCCGGGCCCAGTTCGACGCGCCCGGCGGTGAGCACCGGGGCGAGGTCGAGGTCGGTGCCGGGGGAGCGGCGCATCTCCTGGGCGGCGACGTCGCTGAACTGACCAACCGTCAACAGGTAGGCGCGGCACGGGACTTCACCGGGCAGGTCCGGGTCGTAGAAGGCCGATCCGCCGCCCCAGGTGAGCGAGCGGCCGGCGAAGTAGAGCGAGCCCGGCAGTGCGGTGGCCACCGTCCGGCGCGGCGGGCGCCGGTCGCGGCAGCCGGGGTGCTCCTGCGCCCCGCCGTCCGGGCGGCCGCCGCGCAGGTAGCAGGCGAGGCGGGCGGCGTGCAGGTTCGAGCCGTACGCCACGTACCAGACGAGCGGGCCCCGGGCCGCCGGTGCCGTGTCCGCCACTCTCGCCCCTTCCGTCACTGCGCTGCGGTGTCCGGCGAATACCGTTCACCGGCGGGGGCGGCCGGAAACCCGCGAAATGACGTTCGATTCGTGCCGTCACCCGGCCGTGTCCTGTGACAGCCGATCCCCCTCTTCGCCACCGCCGTTCACTCGAAGATGATGGGCGGAAAGTGTGACTTCCGTCTCATGTCCGCACCGGCTTCGCTATGCTCCACACCTCATCGTTCGGGATTGGTCAGGAGGGTCCCTTGGCGGCCCAAGTAACAATCAACGAAGGCGTGTTGTGGGTAGGTGGCGATGCCTATCCGCTGCGCAACATCTCCCATGTCGGCCAGAGACGACTGACCGTCGACAAGGGGGCCGCGTGGAAGAAGTTCATCCTCCAGAGCATCGGCTGGTTCGTCGTGGGCGGCATCTTCGCCGCTGTCGCCGACAACGTGGGCGCGATCGTCTTCCTCGCCGTCGAGGCGCTTCTGGTCTGGAGGTTGGTCTCGGTCCTGCAGAAGCCGCCGGTGTACGGCCTGGTCCTCAACACCTCCGGCACCCAGCGCGAGGCCATCTGGTCCACGCAGCAGGAGGAGATCCAGCAGTTGATCTACGAGATCACCAAGGCGATCGGCAACCCCGACGTCGCGCAGACGGTCATCAACGTGGCCAACGCGGTGAACGGTGACGTCATCCACCAGTACGGCGACGGCAGCATCGGCAAGGCCCAGCACAGCGGCAGCGGGAACATCGGGGGATCATGAGCGGCGACCACATCCAGCAGTACGGCCCGGGCAGCATCGGCAAGGCCGAGCACACCGGCTCCGGTGACATCGTGGCCGGCGGCAAGACCGTCGGCGCGACCGCGGGAGGGCCCGCGGTGGAGGCCCTCCTGCGGGAGATCGAGCGGCTGCGCCCGCACCTGGACGAGAGCGACCGGGCCGAGGTGGACGCGGCGGCCGACTCGATCGCCGAGGAGACGTCCGCGGAGCGCCGGCGCGGCCTGGTGCAGCGCATCACCGGAATCGCGGCGCTGGTCGGCGAGGTGGGCGTGCCGGTGATCGCGGCCGCGAGGGCGCTGCTGGCGGGCTGAGACGGCCGATCGGCGGCTGTGCACGTTGAGGCAACGGGGCGTGTCCCGGGTGTGCCCCGGGACACGCCCCGGCCGCGCTCGGGGCAGGCGCAGGCGTAGCGGGCGAGGTGGCCGGATGAGCACTGCACGTGCGTTGGGCGTCGGGTGGGGCGGCTTCCCGCGCGGCTGGCGGCGGGCTCAGGTGGTGTGCTCGGTGACGAAGGCGGCGATGGTGTCCTGCATCTGGGTCAGGCCGGGCTCTTCGAGGGGATAGTGGCCGGCGTTGTCGAGCAGGACGGTGTCGACGGGGACCTTGGTGATGCGCGACAGGAAGGGCACGCTGAGGTGCAGCGGGGTCCAGCGGTCCTCGGCGGGCTGGGTCAGCAGCACCGGGCAGGCGTCGAAGTCCTCGGGCTCGACGGCCGGGGCGTAGCTGCCGTAGCGGTCGATGAAGCGGACGCTGACCCAGTTCCCGGCGGAGGTGCGGTCCTTGAGCATCACCCGCAGGGCGGCCGGGTCGTTGGCGAGGGCCGACATCTTGGAGGCCAGCGTCATCGGGTACTTCAGGCGGGCCGCGGGGGTCCTGGCCAGCAGGTGGAAGAAGGGGATGCCGGCGCGCGAGGTGAGCCTGTCGTGGGAGGTCTCGTCGCGGACCCGCTGGTCGCGCTGGTCGAGGAAGGTCATGCCGACGATGCCGCGCAGCGTGCCGCGGGGCGCCTTGGCGGCGACGTGGTACGTCAGCATGCCGCCCGCGCTCAGCCCGTAGAGGACGATCGGACGGTCGTCGCGGGACTGCTCGTACGCCAGGAAGTCGACCACGAGGTCGACCCAGTCGTCGTAGGACGGGGTGGAGCCGGCCCGGACCCGGGTGAGGCCGTAGCCGAGGTTGTCCAGCGCGACGGTCTCGAAGCCGCGCGCGGCGAGCGGGGCGCCCAGGACCAGGGACATCTGGCGGCCGTTGGTGCCGACCCCGTGGTGCAGGACGACCTTGGCCTTCGCGGAGGGGTTGCGGTAGCGGTCGAGGTGGACGCGGTGGCCGCGCCAGTTCCAGAACTCCTCCTCGGGCGCGGTGGCGTCGGTCAGCCGCAGCCGCTCGGGCAGGAACCGCTGGAGGTCGCGCCAGGCCTGCTGCTCGCGGTAGGTGGTCGGGGCGGTGGTGCCCGTGGTGGTGCTCATGGTGGTGCCTTTCGCCGGCGGCCCGCCGGTGGGGGTCAGGCCGGGGTGGGGGCGGGGCGGGCGAGCGCCCCGCGGGTGATCATCCGGACGCCCGCGCGCAGTTCGCGGCGGACGGCGTCGGGGTCGCGCAGGTCCTCCTCCAGTCCTCGGGTGAAGGTGAGCAGGACCTGCGCGGCCTGCCGCGCGGTGTCGGGGGCGGCCTGGGCCAGCGCCGAGGCCAGGAGGACGGCCAGGCCGTCGGTGTAGTCGGTGACCAGGCCGGGCGCCTGGGCGGTGGCCGCGGCGAGCAGCTCCTGCGCGTGCGCGGGGCTGTCGTGCCAGAGCCGGATGGCGACCTCCAGCTTCACCGTGAGCACGGCGACGACGCGCTCCTCGGGCGTGCCCGCGGCCGCGGCCGCCTGGACGGCCGCCGCCCCGGCCTCCTCCAGCCGGGAGCGGACGATCGTGACGACCGCCTCCTCCTTGCTCCCGGCGTACTTGTAGACGGTCGGGCGCGACAGCTGGGCCTCCTCGACGATGTCGGAGACCGTGGTGCGCCGGAAGCCGTTGCGGCAGAAGCAGCGGTAGGCGGCGTCGAGGACGAGCTGGGAGGAGGGGACCTTCGGCATGCTTACAAAGTTAACACTCGACTCGAAAAGTGTAAACTCGGGAGAGTCGGGAGACTTCCCCGGCTGCCCCCGCCCGTGAGGGGCAGCCGTCATCGAACCCAGGAGGCGCCACCGTGGACAGCCGCAGGATCGTCCTGCTCGGAGCGACCGGCTTCACCGGCCGACGGGTGCTGCGCGAGCTCCTGGCCCGCGGCGAGACGCCGACCCTGGTCGGACGCGACCGCGCCAGACTGCTCGCGCTGGCCGAACACCACCGCGCCGAGCTGCCCGTCGCCGAGGCCGACGCCACCTCGGCCGCCGACCTCGCCCGCATCTTCACGGGCGACGACGTCGTCGTCTCCACCGTGGGCCCGTTCGCGCGGCTCGGCAAGCCCACCATCACCGCGGCCGCCGAGGCCGGAGCCCACTACCTCGACTCCACCGGCGAACCGCCGTTCATCCGGCAGGCCTTCACCCTGGACGCCCTCGCCGCCGCCAGGGGCGCCACCCTCGTCCCCGCCTTCGGCTACGACTACGTCCCGGGCAACCTCGCCGGCGCACTCGCCCTCACCGAGGCCGGCGACCGGGCCCGCCGCGTCGAGATCGGCTACTTCCTCACCCGATCCGGCGGCGGGCGATCCGGCGGCGGGCGCTCCGGCCACGGCAGCGAACTGCGCTACCGCAGCACCCTGCGCGACGCCTTCACCCTCACCACCGGCGCCACCCGCGCCTCGCTCGTCGGCGCCGCCGTCGAGGACGCCTTCGCCCACCGGCGCCCCCGCACCGGCGGCCCCGCCCGCCTCGTCGACGAACGCACCGGCGCGCGCCTGCTCACCTTCCGCTACGCCGGGATCACCCGAACGGCCCTGACCGTCGGCGGATCCGAACACCTCGGCCTGCCCGAGACCTTCCCCCACCTCGACGGCGTCGACGTCGGCCTGGGCTGGCTCGGCCGCACCACCCGCCTCGTCCAGGCCACCACCACCCTCACCGCACCCCTGCTGCGCACCCCGGCGGTCCGCCGCTCGCTCACCCGGCTCTCCCAGCACCTCCCGGGCTCCGCGCGCGAACCCGACCCCGACGGGCGCGCCCTCGTCCTCGCCGTCGCCCGCGACGCGGCGGGCCGGGCCCTGGCCACCACCGCCCTGACCGGGCCCGACCCGTACGAGATGACCGCCTCCCTGCTCGCCTGGGGCGCCGCCCGGGCGGCATCCCCCGACGCCGCCCTCACCCCCGGCGTCCACGGCCCCGTCGCCGCCTTCGGCCTCGACGCGCTCACCCGCGGCGCCGCCGAGGCCGGCCTCCACCCGGCGGGGCGGACGGCCGTCTCGGATCCGCATGCCCCGGGCGGCCCCCAGGGCTGAACCGGCCTCCGGGGCACACCCGGGTGAAGCAGGACCGCACGGCCCCGGGCAGCCCTCGTCGGACCTGGTGAACGGCTGCCTCACACCCCCCTTGAGGTGGCCGGGCCCCTGAATCCCGCTGCCGGGGAAGGCACGCCGAGCGCAGCGGGCGCAGCCTCCGTCTGACG
>NZ_JBEXJK010000299.1:0-10137 GCF_040609095.1 Kitasatospora sp. NPDC004799 | reverse complement strand
GCTCGTCCACCAGCAGTCCGTCGGCCAGCAGCAGCACCCGGTCCGCGTACCCGGCGGCGACCGGGTCGTGGGTGACCACCACGCCGTCCTGCGGTTCGGTCGCGACGGCCGCGCCCGGGCTGCCGTCCCGGGCCAGCCAGAGGGCCAGGTCGTGGCAGGTGCGCAGGGTGCGCGGGTCCTCCGGGCCGCAGATCCGGGCGAAGTCGGGGACGAGCCCGGTGAGGATCTCCACCGCCTCGGCCGCCTCGCCGGCCTCGCCGTGCCGCCAGGCCCGGTCGGCCCGTCGGCGCAGCTGCTCCGGGCTGGGGTCGTCCGGGCGCAGCATCCCGGGCCGGACGTCACGCAGCCGCTCCAGCACCTCGGCGGCGCCGGCCGGCCGCTGTTCGGGCCGCTTGGCGAGCAGTTCGGCGACCAGCCCGGCCAGCGCCGGGTCCTTGCTGCGCACCCGGGCCGGGACCTCCTCCAGGTGCTTGTACATGTACTCGGCGGCCGAGGCGGCGCGGAACGGGCGCGCGCCGGTGCAGACCTCGTACAGCATGACGCCGAGCGCGTAGAGGTCGGCCCGGCCGTCCACCGCGCCGCCGGACCAGCACTCGGGCGCCAGGTACGGGACGGTGCCGACCACGTTGCCGGTGGAGGTGAGCCGGACGGTCTGGGTGACCAGCCGGGCGATGCCGAAGTCCAGGACCTTGGCCCGCTCCCCCTCCTCCGCGATCATCACGTTCTCCGGCTTGATGTCCCGGTGGACGATCCCCGAGCGGTGCGCGGCGTCCAGCGCCTTGCACACGTGCCGCATCCAGCGCAGCGCCTGCTTGTGGTCCGGCCGGCCGTCCCTGAGCACCTCGGACAGCGCCCGGCCGCGGACCAGTTCCATCACCAGGTACGGGATCTTCCCGGAGCCGGCCTCCGTCCACCCGTAGTCGTACACGGTCACGATGTGCGGGTTGTTGAGGCCGCCGGCCGTCCGGGCCTCGCGGACGAACCGGCTGACCGCCTCCCGGTCGGTGGCGTGCTCCGCGAGCAGCACCTTGACCGCGACCGCCCGGTCGATGGTCGTGTCGGTCGCCCGCCAGACCACGCCGAAGCCGCCCCTGCCCAGCTGCTGCTCCAGCCGGAAGCGACCGCCGAGCACCTCGCCCTTCTCCATGCCCTCCCCCAACCCGACCGCGCCCGCCGGGCGTTCGCCCGGCGGAGGGGTCACCTTAGCGGCGGCCGGGGACGAACAGGTGAACGACCCGGACCGGGCGCCCCGGCCCGGGCCGACCGCTCTCCCGGCCGCGGCCGGGCCGGGCCGTGACCGGGCCGGCTACGGCTTGGGCAGCCCGGGCGGGTTGATCTCGGAGCGCTGCACGGCCTCGCCGTCCAGCCCCCAGCGCTTGAGCACCTGCCCGTACGTGCCGTTCGCGATCACCTCGTCGATCGCCCCGTTCAGCGCCTTGACCAGCCCGTTGTCCTTCCGGGTGGTCGCCGCGATCTTGCCGAGGACGTCCGCGCCGCCGCCCGAGTAGGTGCCGACCACCTCGGTCTCGCCGGTCTGCACGGCGTGGAAGGCCAGGCTGGGGTTGGGGCCGGTGTAGACCTCGATCCGGCCGGAGGAGAGCGCCAGGTAGTACTCGGTGCCCTGGAAGTACTTGATGTCGATCGGCTTGAGCCCGTTCCTGACGTTCTCCTCGCTCCAGGAGACCAGCAGCTTCTCCTGGTTGGTGCCGGTGGCGACGCCGACCGACCGGCCCGCGAGGTCCTTGGCGCCGGTGACCTTGAGGCCGCTGCCCTTCTTCGCCTCGAAGCCCAGGACGTCCAGCCGGTAGGTGGCGAAGTCGTACTTCTCCTTGCGCGCCTCGGTGACGGTGATGTTGGAGACGCCCACGTCGTACTTGCCGCTGTCCAGGCCGACGAAGATGTTCTCCCAGGAGACCGGGTTGAACTCGACCTTGAGGCCCAGCACGTTGCCGATCAGCGAGGCGAGGTCCGGCTCGACGCCGATCACGGTCCGGTCGTCGTCGGCGTAGAAGTCCAGCGGCGGGGTGGTGCCGAGGGAGTCGACCACGGTCAGCGTCCCCTTCTTCCTGATCTCCTCCGGGACCAGCGCGGCGATCGCGTCGACTTTGGGCGTGGTGACCCGGTTCTGGTTCGGCGACAGGTTCACCACCGTGCCGTCCGGCGCGGTGCTGCCCCGGGCCGGGGCGAGTTCCGCCGCCGCGCCCGTGGCGCCGCTGCCGCAGCCGGCCAGGGCGAGGGCGGCGGCGAGCGCGCCGGCGGCGGTCACGAGGGCGCGACGGGGTAGGGACATGGCGGAACTCCTGCTCGCTGAAAGGGTGTTCGGGGGGAAGGGCGGGTCAGAGGACCTTGGCCAGGAAGGCCCGGGTGCGCTCGTGCCGGGGGTGGTCCAGGACCTCGGCGGGCGGGCCCTGCTCGACCACCACGCCGCCGTCCATGAAGACCACGGTGTCGGCGACCTCGCGGGCGAAGCCGATCTCGTGGGTGACCACGATCATCGTGGTGCCGCTGCGGGCCAGGTCCTTGATGACGTCCAGCACCTCGCCGACCAGCTCCGGGTCGAGCGCCGAGGTGGGCTCGTCGAACAGCAGCACCTTGGGCTCCAGCGCCAGCGCCCGGGCGATCGCCACCCGCTGCTGCTGCCCGCCGGACAGCTGCCGGGGGTAGGCGGCGGCCTTGTCGGCCAGCCCGACCCGCTCCAGCAGCGCCAGCGCCGTCGCCCGGGCCTCGGCCTTCGGGCGGCGCAGCGCGGCGACCGGCGCCTCGACCAGGTTCTCCAGCACGGTGAGGTGCGGGAACAGGTTGAAGTTCTGGAACACGAAGCCGATGCCGGTGCGCTGGCGCAGCACCTCGCGCTCCTTGAGCTCGTACAGCCGGTCCCCGGAGCGCCGGTAGCCGATCAGCTCGCCGTCGATGGCGACGTGGCCGCGGTCCAGCTTCTCCAGGTGGTTGATCGCGCGCAGCAGGGTGGACTTGCCGGAGCCGGACGGGCCGAGCACCACGGTCACCGAGCCGGCCGGGACGTCCAGGTCGACCCCGCGCAGCACCTCCAGTCGGCCGAAGCTCTTGTGCAGGCCGCGGACCCGCACCATCGGGGCGGCCGGAACCGGGCCGGCCGGGGCCTGGTCGGGCTTCGTCAGGGTGGTCACGACTGTCCTCCGGGGGTACGGGCGGCGGCGGGCCGGGTGCGGTCCGGCAGGCTCCGGGCGAAGGCCCGGACGCGCTGCCACGGGGTGGGCGGCGGGGTGCGCTGCGCACCCCGGGCGAAGTGGCGCTCGACGTAGTACTGGCCGATCGAGAGCGCGGTGGTCAGCAGCACGTACCAGACGGTGGCGACCATCAGCAGCGGCACCACCCGGCCGGTGCGGCCGTAGATCACCTGGGCCTGGTAGAAGAGTTCGCCGATGGCCATCACGTAGACCACCGAGGTGCCCTTGAGCAGCGAGATCACCTCGTTGGCGGCGGCCGGCAGGATGCCCCGCATGGCCTGCGGCAGCACGATCCGCAGGCCCTGGCGCAGGCGCGGGATGCCGAGCGCGGCGGCGGCCTCCCGCTGGCCGGGGTCCACCGCGATGATGCCGCCGCGGATGATCTCGGCGGCGAACGCGGCCTGGTGCAGCCCGAGGCCGAGCACCGCCGCGCCGAGCGCGCCCAGCACCCCGACCGTCTCGACCTCGCCGAAGGTCGGGCCGAACGGGATGCCGAACCCGAACCGCTTGTACAGGTAGGAGAGGTTGAACCAGAACACCAGCTGGACGATCAGCGGGATCGAGCGGAACACCCACACGTACGCCCAGGCGATGGACCGCAGGATCGCGCTGCGGGACAGCCGCATCGCGGCCACCACGGTGCCCAGCAGGAAGCCCAGCACCGTGCCGTAGGCGGTGAGTTCGAGGGTCCGGCCGATCGCCCGGAGGATGGTGTCGGCGGTGAAGTAGAGCCGGAAGGTGGCCCAGTCCCAGCCGGGGTTGGTGGCCAGGCCGTGGGCGAACTGGGCGAGCACGACGAGTGCGGCGGCCCCGGCGGCCCAGCGCCAGGGGTGCCGGGCCGGGACGGTCCGCAGGCCGTCCAGTGCGTCGAGGTCGATGTCGAGGGCGGGGTCGGGGGCGGCGGCCGGCCGGCGGGCCGGGGCCGCGGGGGTCTCGGTGGTGACGGTGGTGACGGTCATCGGGCTCTCCTTGGACGGCCGGCGCTCAGCCGTGCTCGGGCGGGCTGATCTGCGACTCCTTGATCGCCGACTCGGCGACCCCCCACTTGCGCAGGATCCGCTCGTACGTCCCGTCCTTGATCAGCTGGTTGACCGCCGCCTGGAGGGCCGGGGCCAGCTTCGAGCCCTTCTTCAGGGCGAAGCCGACGTCGAGGCGGTGGAACTCGCCGAGGAAGCGGGTCCCGGAGGCCTCCTGCGCGGCCTGGTGGCGCAGGCCGTTGATGGTGGACATCTCGACGTCCACCCGGCCCTGCTGGAGGCTGGTCAGCAGGGCGCCGCTCTCGCCGAACGCCTTGACCTCGTACGGCTTCCGCCCGGCGTCGGCGCAGACGTTCCTCCGGCTGTTGAGGGTGGTCTCGAAGGTGGTCCCGGCGCCGGTGCCGACGGTCAGTCCGCACAGCTGGAGCAGGTCGGTGACCGGCTGGAGCGCGGTGTTGTCCTTCTTCACCGCGAAGCCCTGGCCGTCGTCGATGTAGGTGACGAAGTCGATGGTCCGCAGCCGGGCCGTGGTGACCCCGAAGTTGCCGGTGCCGACGTCGTACTTCCCGCTGTCCAGGGCGGGCAGGATGGTCTCGAAGGCGGCCTCCTCGCGCTGCACGGTGAGGCCGAGCAGCTTGGCGACCGCGTCGGTGAAGTCCACGTCGATCCCGGCGGGCTTCTTGCTGACCTGGTCGACGTAGAACGCGCTGGGCGGCGCGCCGAAGGCCGAGCCGAACTTCAGCGTGCCGGCCCGGCGGACCTCCTCGGGCAGCAGGGCGGCGGCGGCCTCCGACCGGGCGAGGCCGGAGACGAGGTCCTCGGAGGCGGCGGTGGCGGCCGGACCACCCGTCCCCGCCGCGCCCGCGATCTTCGGGTCCGAGCCGCAGGCGGCCAGCGCCAGGACCGGCAGCAGGGCGGTGGTCGCGAGCAGGCGGCGGGCGGTGCTGGTTCTCACGGAAAGCCTTTCAGGAGGTCGGGGCCAGGACGGGCAGCCGCTTCTCGAACGGCAGCGGGCCCTCGGTCACGGGCCCCTCCTGCCCGTCGGCGGGCAAGGAGGGAGGGGCGGCCGAGACGTCGAACAGCGGGGTGTAGCCGGCCGCCAGGTAGAGGCCCTTGGCCTCGGGCTGGCGCGGGCCGGTGGTGAGGTAGATCCGGGTGTAGCCGGCCGCGGCCGCCGTCCGCTCCAGCTCGGCCAGCACCCGGCGGGCCAGGCCGCGGCGGCGGTGCGCGGAGTGCGTCCACATCCGCTTCACCTCGGCGGTGCGGTCGTCGTAGCGCTTGTAGGCGCCGCCGGCCACCGGCTCGCCGTCCTCCAGCAGGAGCAGCAGCACGCCGCCGTGCGGCTCGGTGAAGGCCTCGGCCGGGTAGCGGGTCATCTCCTCGCGCCCCTCGGGGCCGTACCGGGTGACGTACTCGTGGGTGAGCTCGCGCAGCAGCGGCTCGACCAGCGGGTCGTCGAGGGCGGCCGTGCGGAACCCGGACCGGAGCGCCGCGGCCGGCTCCGGGCCGGCGCCGGTGGCTGCGGTGCCGGGGCTTTCGACGGGCATGGCGGGACCTTTCGGGTGGGTGGGAGTCCGGTGGACCGCGGGGTGGAGGCTCGACGTGGCGCGGATCTCGACGGGGCGCGGATCAGGACAGGCCGGAGGAGGCCGCGGCGGGGCGGCCGTCGGACCGGGGACGGTGCGGGCGGTGGCGGAGGGAGTGCCGGAGCGCAGTGCGGGTTCAGCGACGGCAGCGGAGGCCGGACGCCCCGCCGGTCGTCGACCGACGGGTCCGGGCCCGCGACGGGGTGTACCGAGGGAGGGCTCCCCGCTGGGAGATCAGGCCGGACGGACGGCCCGCTGCCGGGTCAGCCGCGACACGCCGCGGACCACACCCGACCGAAGTCGATGTGGTCGCGGCTGACCAGGGGCTGCTCGGCGTACATGGCCTCAAGTTGAGCAGTCGGCCGATCGGTACGTCAACCATCCATCATTGCCGCACTGTTGCGATCTCCTGTCACGTGTCCGACGACCGTCGAAGAACCGCCCCCCGCCCCCTGATCACCCTTGACAGCCGTCGATCGCGCATGCGTACGATCGACGCGGAGTGCAGTGCCCGCGCCGGCCGTGTTGAGGGACACCGGCCGCGCCCCCGCGTACGTGACCACCGCCGTACCCCTCCCCGCCCGCACTCCGCCCAGGAGCCGCCGCCATGGCCACCCCGCAGGACGTCCTGCCCGCGCCCTCCCCCGTCGACCGCCCCGCCGCGCCGCCCGCCCCCGAGGCCCGGATCGTCGCCCGCCGCAAGCCCGGCCAGTGGGCGGCCGCGGCCGTCGCCCTGCTGCTGGCCGCGATGGCGGTCAACTCGGTGATCCGCAACAAGGCCTTCCAGTGGAGCGTGGTCGCCGACTGGTTCACCGCCCGGTCCGTGCTCAACGGGCTCACCCTGACCCTCTGGCTGACCGCCGTCACCCTCGCCCTCGGCTTCCTGCTCGGCACCCTGCTCGCCACCATGCGGCTCTCCGCCAACCCGGTGCTGCGCACCCTCAGTTGGGGCTACATCTGGGTGTTCCGCTCCACCCCGCCGCTGGTCCAGCTGCTGTTCTTCTTCAACATCGGCGCGCTCTACCCGACCCTCGGCCTGGGCATCCCGTTCGGCCCCGAGTTCGTCACGGTCAGGACCGTCAACCTGATGGGCCCCACCCTGACCGCCGTCATCGGCCTCACCCTGCTGGAGACCGCGTACGCCGCCGAGGTGATCCGCGGCGGCATCCTCTCGGTGGACCGCGGCCAGCTGGAGGCGGCGTCCGCGCTCGGGCTCGGCCGCTGGCGGGTGCTGCGCCGGATCGTGGTGCCGCAGGCGATGCGGGCGATCGTGCCCACCGCCGGGAACATGCTGATCGGCGCGCTCAAGGGCACCAGCATCGTCAGCGTGCTGGCCGTCTCCGACCTGCTCTACTCGGTGCAGCTGGTCTACCTCCAGTCGTACCAGGTCATCCCGATGCTGATGGTCGCCACCATCTGGTACCTGGTGATCACCACCGTGCTCTCCATCGGCCAGTACTACGTGGAGCGGCACTTCGCCCGCGGTGCCACCCGCGACGGCCTGCCGCCCACCCCACTGCAGCGGGCCCGCGCGGCCGTCGCCAAGGTGGTGCGGGCATGACCGCGGTCGTCATCGTCGGCGCCGGGCCGCGCGCCACCGGGCTGCTGGACCGGATCGCCGCCAACGCCGCCGAACTGCTGCCCGCCGACCGGCCGTTGGCGATCCACCTGGTCGACCCGTACCCGCCGGGCGCGGGCCGGATCTGGCGCCACGACCAGTCCCCGCTGCTGCGGATGAACTCGATGGCCGAGGACGTCACCATGTTCACCGACGAGCGCTCCACCCTGGAGGGGCCGGTCCGCCCCGGCCCCTCGCTCGCCGAATGGGCGCCCCGGCAGGAGGAGTTCGCGCCCTACCGGGAGGTCGCCGACCCGGCCGTCCGGGCCGAGCTGCGCACCCTCGCGCCCACCGACTTCCCCACCCGCCGGGCCCAGAGCGCCTACCTGGACTGGGCGTTCCGCCGCGCCCTCGCCGACCTGCCGGCGCACATCGCGGTCACCGTCCACCGCGACACCGTCCGGCGGATCGAGGGCCCGGCCGACGGCCCGCAGACCGTCCACCTCACCGACCGCACGCTCACCGCCGACCACGTCGTGCTCACCCTCGGCCACCTCGACTCCGCCCCGCACCCGCGCCACGCCGCCGACGCCGAGTTCGCCGCCCGGCACGGCCGCTTCCACCTCCCGCCCGCCTACTCCGCCGACGTGGCCGGGGAGTTGGCGGCCATCGCCCCCGGCGAGCCGGTGGTGCTGCGCGGCCTCGGCCTGGCCGCGGTGGACCTGGTCGCACTGCTCACCGAGGGCCGCGGCGGGCGCTTCGAGCCCACCGGGGACGGGCCCGCGCTGCGCTACCTGCCGTCCGGCCGCGAGCCGGTGCTCCACCTCGGCTCCCGGCGCGGCGTCCCGTACCGCTCCAAGACCGGCTACCGCCTCCAGGGGCCGCCCGCCCCGCTCCCCCGGTACTTCGACCGGGCCGCCGTGGACGCCGTGCACGCCACCGGCGGGCAGCTCGAACTGCGGCGCGACTTCTGGCCGTTGATGGCCAAGGAGGTCGGCTTCGGGTACTACCACGAGCTGTTCCACGCCCACCCCGAGCGCACCGCCCTGCCCTGGCCGGAGTTCTTCGCCCGCTACGACCGGCACGGCTGGTACAGCCCCGAACTCGCCGCCCTGGTCGCCGAGGCCGTCCCCGACCCGGCCGACCGGCTCGACTTCGAACGGCTCGACCACCCGCTGGCCGGGCTCGAACTCGGCACCGACGAGGAGCTCCAGGCGCACCTGCGCGGATACGTCGCCGCCGACGCCGACCGCCGCGCCGACCCCGCGCACAGCGCCGACCTGGGCGCCTTCCTCGCCCTGCTCTCGCTCTTCGGCCAGCTCCCCCGGGTGACGGCGAGCGGCCGGCTCACCGCCCGCTCGATCGCCGAGGAGGTGGACGAGTGGTTCTTCGGCTACTTCAGCTTCCTCGCCTCCGGCCCGCCCGGGTTCCGGCTGCGCCAGCTGCTCGCCCTCTCCGAGGCCGGGGTGGTGCGCTTCCTCGGCGCGGACGTACGGATCGAACGGGACGAGGCCAGCGGCACCTGGCGGGCCTCCGGCAGCACCCTGCCCGGCCACCAGGTCACCGCGACGGCGCTGATCGAGGCGTACCTGCCCAAGCACGCGCTGGCCCGCACCCTGGACCCGGTGCTGCGCGAACTGCACCGCACCGGACGGATCGTCGAGGAGGTGGTCACCGACCCGGACTACACCCACCGCTCCGGCCTGGTCACCATCGCCCCCGCCGACAGCCGGCTGCTCGACCCGGCCCTCGGCGGCGCCCCGCACCCCCGGCGCACCGCCCTCGGCCCGCACACCAGCCTGCGCGCGGCCGCCGCCTTCGCCCGCCCCCGCACCGACGCCCCGGGCTTCCGCCAGAACGACGCCGCCGCCCGCGCCCTGCTCCGGGCCCTGGCCGCCCTCCCGACCGCCCGGGCCCTGGCGGCGTGAGCGCCGGGAACGCCGGGCGGCGGCGAGGGGCGCCGTGACGAGGGCGCCGTGACAAGGGCACCGTGACAAGGGCACCGCGGCGAGGGCGCCTCAGGCTCCGAAGATCTCCTCCACCAGGTCCTCGTCCGAGACGTGGTCCGGCGCGTCGAAGACCACGTCCGCGACGCCCTTGAGGCCGATCCCCCGGTCCAGCGCGGCCATGCAGGCCCGGGCCTCCTCGTCGGTGGCGAAGTCCCACACCCGCAGCCGCCGCACCAGCACCAGCGCCTCCATCGGGCTCATCCGCGGCGCCCGCCGGCGCTGCCCCGGCGCCCGGCGGCCGGCCTGCGCCAGCTGCTGCTGGTATCCGGCCAGGTCCTGCCAGGCCTGCACGGTGCTCGGGTGGTGCTCGCCCAGCACCCGGACGAGGTCCGGCAGCAGCCCGTGCAGCTGGATCACCGCGCCCTGCGGGTCGCCCCGGTTGGCCTGGTGCAGCGCGAGGTCGTGCCGGGCCTTCAGGACCCGGGGGTCGTACGGCCCCCAGGCGGCGTGCAGGTCGGGCAGCAGCTCGTTCATCATCCGGATCGTGGTGACCGGCGCACCGCTCTCGCCGACGCACCAGACCAGGTGGTAGCGGGCGCCGAGGGTGTCCGGGTCGAGCGGGCCGAGCGCCGAGCGCATGTCGCCCACCAGGGCGGTCAGCAGCCGGATCGCGCCGTCCAGGTCCCCGGTCCGGCTGAGGTACCAGGCGAAGTCCCGCCAGGTGCACAGGGTGTCCCGGTCGCTCGCGCCGAGCGCGGTCACGCACTCCTGGGCGAGGCCCTGCAGGAGCATCGCCGACTCGCCGGCCGTCGTCGCCCGGTACGCGGCCGACCGGCGCTCGCGCAGCGCGGCCCGGACCGA
>NZ_JBEXJK010000298.1:0-10140 GCF_040609095.1 Kitasatospora sp. NPDC004799 | reverse complement strand
GAGCCGGCCGGCTCGGTGCCGAGTTCGAGCAGGACGGAGGCCGTTCGGCCCGGCCCGGGCGGTCCGGCGGACGGCGGTCCGGCGGACGGTGGCCCCGCGGTCGGTGGGCCGCCGGCCGCCGGGGTGGCGGCGAGGACGGCGCTTCCGGCCAGCAGGGCCAGGGTGAGGCCGATCCGGGCGGCGGGTCGGCGGACGGGTGGCAGACGCACTGGGCCCTCTCCCCCGGCAGGGGGACTGATCCGCACTCCGTGTCGCTGACGCCCGCCCACGCGAACGTCGATCACCCCTCCGAGGGCCCCAAATTAGGATGATCGCGCCGACGGGCACGAGCAACTTCCCTCGGGCGGAAGGAAGTTGCACTCTACTGGGTGACAATCCGCCGACCCGTACGGCTCATTCGGCGGATGAACGCCACCGGCAGCGCCGGCAGAGCTCAGTGGTGCCCGGTCATGCCGCCGTTGTCCCGGCGGTCCAGCGAGCGCTGCAGGGCGGCGGCCGCGAAGGGGTTCCGCTCGGCGGCCCGGCGGCGGCGCGGGGCGCGGACGGGGGTGGCGGCGGGGGCGGACGGGGCGTGACGGTCGGCGGTCGGCGACATACCGGGCTCCTTGGAAACGGCGCCGCGCGGGGCGGGCGCGAAGAGGGGGAAGGGAGCGCGGGAGCAGGGGTCGCCTGCTCGTGAAGGCGCACGCGCACACGGGCCGCGGACCCTGGCTACAGGGGCGGCACACCGTATGGCCCTTCCACGGTACGACCACGTCCGGGCCGTGTCTGCACGAATACTTGGATTTCCTAGTATCTGAGACGGGTGTCACCCGGGCGGACGCAGCAGGGCCCGGACCGCCGTTCGAACGGCGGTCCGGGCCCTGCTCGGGCGCGGTGGATCAGCCCAGGTCGACCGAGCGCGCGAAGCGGGCGCCGATCTCGGCGGCGATGGCCGACAGCACCTCCTGCGGGATCTCGGTGTCCACCGTGATGGAGGCCAGCGCGCTGCCGCCGTCACGGGCGACCTGCATGCCGGCGATGTTGATGCCCGCGTCGCCGAGGTGCTTGCCGAGCACGCCGACCACGCCGGGGCGGTCCTCGTACTTGAAGAAGGCCATGTGGTCGGTGAGCGCCACGTCCACGTCGAAGGCGTCCACGCCGACGATCTTCTGGGTCTGCTTGGGGCCGGCCAGCGTGCCGGAGATGGCGATCTCCTCGCCGTTCCCGAGCGTGCCGCGGACGGTGATCACGTTGCGGTGCTCGGGGCTCTCGCTGGAGGTGGTCAGGCGGACCTCGACGCCGCGCTCCTGGGCGAACAGCGGGGCGTTGACGTAGGACACCGTCTCCGCCACGACGTCCTCGAACACGCCCTTCAGCGCGGACAGTTCGAGCACCTTCACGTCGTGCTGGGTGATCTCGCCGCGGACCTCGACGTCGAGGCGGACGGCCACCTCGCCGGCCAGCGCGGTGAAGATCCGGCCGAGCTTCTCGGCCAGCGGCAGGCCCGGGCGGACGTCCTCGGCGATCACGCCGCCCTGGACGTTCACCGCGTCCGGCACCAGCTCGCCGGCCAGCGCGAGGCGCACCGACCTGGCGACCGCGATGCCGGCCTTCTCCTGCGCCTCGTCGGTGGAGGCGCCCAGGTGCGGGGTGGCGACCACGTTGTCGAAGGCGAACAGCGGGGAGTCGGTGCACGGCTCCTTGGCGTACACGTCCAGGCCCGCGCCGGCCACCCGGCCCTCGCGCAGCGCGCTCGCCAGCGCCTCCTCGTCCACGATGCCGCCGCGGGCGGCGTTCACAATGCGGACGGTCGGCTTGACCTTGTGCAGCGCCTCGTCGCCGATCAGGCCGATGGTCTCCGGGGTCTTGGGGAGGTGGACGGTGATGAAGTCCGAGACCTCCAGCAGCTCCTCCAGCGAGACCAGCTTGACGCCCATCTGCGCGGCGCGGGCGGCCTGGATGTAGGGGTCGTACGCGACGATCTTCATCCCGAACGCGGACATCCGCTGGGCGACCAGGACGCCGATCCGGCCGAGGCCGACGACGCCGAGGGTCTTCTCGCTCAGCTCGACGCCGGTGTACTTGTTGCGCTTCCACTCGCCCTGCTTGAGCGCGGCGTTGGCCGGCGCGATGTTGCGGGCGACGGAGATCAGCAGGCCGCAGGCGAGCTCGGCGGCGGTGACGATGTTGGAGGTCGGGGCGTTGACGACCATCACGCCGGCCTTGGTGGCGGCGGCGACGTCCACGTTGTCCAGGCCGACACCGGCCCGGGCGACCACCTTGAGCTTGCGGGCGGCGGCCAGCGCCTCGGCGTCGACCTTGGTGGCCGAGCGGATCAGGATCGCGTCGACGTCGGCGATCGCGGTGAGCAGCTCGGTGCGGTCGGCGCCGTTGCAGTGGCGGATCTCGAAGTCGGGGCCGAGGGCGTCCACGGTTGCGGGCGACAGCTCTTCGGCGATCAGAACTACGGCGGTCTTGGATGTCACAGTGCTCACGACAGTGGTCCTTAACTGTCCGGTTCCCCCGGGCACGTAGGTGGCGTGGAGGGCGGGGAAAGGTGGCATGCCGCGTAGGTAGACGCACGACGCTGTGGGCCTGACGCGCACTCGGAGTGTATCGACGGGCTGGGAAGCGGGCTGCTCCCGTCCGGCGAAATCACCCGGACGAGAGCAGCCTACTTGTACAAGGGAGTTACAAAATCGGGGCCGGAAACGCCCCGGAAGGGCCTCAGGCCTTCTGGTCGACCCAGCTCATCAGCGAGCGCAGCTTCTTGCCGGTGGTCTCCAGCAGGTGGTCCTCGTCGGCCTTCTTGTACTCGTTGTACTTGGGCAGACCCGCCTTGTACTCGGCGATCCAGGTGTTGGCGAAGGTGCCGTCCTGGATCTCGGCGAGGACCTTCCGCATCTCGGCCTTGGTGGCGTCGGTGATGATCCGCGGGCCGGTGACGTAGTCGCCCCACTCGGCGGTCTCGGAGACCGACCAGCGCATCTTCTCCAGGCCGCCCTCGTACATCAGGTCGACGATCAGCTTCAGCTCGTGCAGGCACTCGAAGTAGGCGATCTCCGGCTGGTAGCCGGCCTCGACCAGGGTCTCGAAACCGGCCTTCACCAGGGCGGCGGTGCCACCGCAGAGGACGGCCTGCTCACCGAACAGGTCGGTCTCGGTCTCCTCGGTGAAGGTGGTCTTGATGACGCCGGCCTTGGTGGCGCCCAGGCCCTTGGCGTAGGACAGCGCCAGGGCGAAGGCGTTGCCCGTGGCGTCCTGCTCGACCGCGACGATCGCGGGGACGCCGCGGCCCTCCTCGTACTGGCGGCGGACCAGGTGGCCCGGGCCCTTCGGGGCGACCATGCAGACGTCGACGTCCGCCGGGGGCTTGATGAAGCCGTAGCGGATGTTCAGGCCGTGGCCGAAGAACAGGGCGTCGCCGGCCTTCAGGTGCGGGGCGATGTCGGCCTCGTAGACGTCGGCCTGGATCGGGTCCGGGACCAGGATCATGATGACGTCGGCCTCGGCCGCCGCCTCGGCCGGGGTGACGACGCGCAGGCCGGCCTCCTCGGCCTTGGCGCGGGACTTCGACTCCGGCTTCAGGCCGACCCGGACGTCGGCGCCCGAGTCGCGCAGGGACAGCGCGTGGGCGTGGCCCTGGCTGCCGTAGCCGATGACCGCGACCTTGCGGCCCTGGATGATGGACAGGTCGGCGTCGTCTTCGTAGAACAGCTCGGCCACGGGGGCACATCTCCTTGCGTGATGGTTGCCGGGTTCGCGGTGTTCACCGTATGCGGAACCGGCGGTGGTGTGGGTCTTTGCTCGAAAGGTGCCGCGCGCCGCGCGCCGTGGGAAGGGCGGTGGCGGGCGACGGGAGGGAGAGACGGTCGTGGTCCCGCCGCGCGGGTTACGCGCTGCGGTCCAGGGCGCGCAGCGAGCGGTCCGTGATGGAGCGCGCGCCGCGGCCGATGGCGACCAGGCCGGACTGGACCAACTCCTTGATGCCGTAAGGCTCCAGCATCCGGAGCATGGCCTCCAGCTTGTCCGAACTGCCGGTGGCCTCGATGGTCACCGCTTCGGGCGACACGTCGACGGTCTTGGCACGGAACAGCTGGACGATCTCGACGATCTGCGACCGCGTCTCGTTGTCGGCGCGGACCTTCACCAGGACCAGTTCCCGCTGGATCGCAGCGGACTGGTCGAGTTCGACGATCTTTATCACGTTCACGAGCTTGTTGAGCTGCTTGGTGACCTGTTCCAGCGGGAGGTCCTCGACGTTGACCACGATCGTCATCCGGGACACGTCCGGATGCTCGGTCGAGCCGACGGCGAGGGAGTCGATGTTGAAGCCCCGACGGGAGAACAGCGCGGCGATGCGGGCGAGCACGCCGGGCTTGTTCTCGACCAGGACGGAGAGGGTGTGCTTGGACATGTGGTTCCTCGGTCGTTCCTCAGTCGTTCCGGAAGGGGCCGTCAGTCGAGATCGTCGCCGAAGTCGGGGCGCACGCCCTTGGCGAACTGGATCTCGTCGTTGCTCGTGCCGGCCGCGACCATCGGCCAGACCATGGCGTCCTGGTGGACGATGAAGTCGATGACCACCGGGCGGTCGTTGATCGCCATCGCCTGCTCGATGACCGCGTCGAGGTCCTCGGGGCGCTCGCAGCGCAGGCCCACGCAGCCCATCGCCTCGGACAGCAGGACGAAGTCGGGGATCCGGGTGCCCTGGGCCGGCGGCTCGATGCCGTCGTGGCCGGGGCCGGAGTGCAGCACGGTGTTGGAGTAGCGCTGGTTGTAGAACAGCGTCTGCCACTGCCGGACCATGCCCAGCGAGCCGTTGTTGATGACCGCGACCTTGATCGGGATGTCGTTCAGGGCGCAGGTGACCAGCTCCTGGTTGGTCATCTGGAAGCAGCCGTCGCCGTCGATGGCCCAGACCGCGCTCTCCGGGCGGCCGGCCTTGGCGCCCATCGCCGCGGGGACGGCGTAGCCCATCGTCCCGGCGCCGCCCGAGTTGAGCCAGGTGCCCGGCTTCTCGAAGCGGATGAACTGCGAGCTCCACATCTGGTGCTGGCCCACGCCCGCGGCGTAGATCGCCTCGGGGCCGACCAGCTCGCCGATCCGCTCGATCACCTGCTGCGGCGAGAGCTGGCCGTTCGGGGCGGGCTCGTAGCCGAGCGGGTAGGTCTTCTTCCACTCGTCGAGCCGCTCCCACCACTCGGTGTAGTCGCCCTTGTGGCCGGCGTCGAACTCGGCCTGGACGGCGACGATCAGGTCGGCGAGCACCTCGCGGGCGTCGCCGACGATCGGCACGTCCGCCGGGCGGTTCTTGCCGATCTCGGCCGGGTCGATGTCGGCGTGGACGACCTTGGCGTTGGGGGCGAAGCCGTCCAGCTTGCCGGTGACGCGGTCGTCGAAGCGGGCGCCGAGGGTGAACAGCAGGTCGGACTTCTGCAGGGCGGTGACGGCCGGGACGGAGCCGTGCATGCCGGGCATGCCCAGGTGCTGCGGGTGGCTGTCCGGGAAGGCGCCGAGCGCCATCAGGGTGGTGACCACCGGGGCGCCGGTCAGCTCGGCGAGGATCCGCAGCTCGGCGGTGGCCCGCGCCTTGAGCACGCCGCCGCCGACGTACAGCACCGGGCGCTTGGCGCCGACCAGCAGCTTCGCGGCCTCGCGGATCTGCTTGGCGTGCGGCTTGGTCACCGGGCGGTAGCCGGGCAGCGCGGTCTCGACCGGCCAGCGGAAGGTGGTGGTCGCCTGGAGCGCGTCCTTGGCGATGTCGACCAGGACCGGGCCGGGGCGGCCGGTGGCGGCGATGTGGAAGGCCTCGGCGATCACCCGGGGGATCTCGGCCGGGTCGGTGACCAGGTAGTTGTGCTTGGTGATCGGCATCGTGATGCCGCAGATGTCCGCCTCCTGGAAGGCGTCGGTGCCGATCGCCTTGGAGGAGACCTGGCCGGTGATCGCGACGACCGGCACCGAGTCCATGTAGGCGTCGGCGATCGGGGTGACCAGGTTGGTCGCACCCGGGCCGGAGGTCGCCATGCAGACCCCGACCCGGCCGGTGGCCTGGGCGTAGCCGGTGGCGGCGTGACCGGCGCCCTGCTCGTGCCGGACCAGGATGTGGCGCACCTTGACGGAGTCCATCAGGGGGTCGTACGCGGGAAGGATGGCGCCGCCCGGGATGCCGAAGACGGTGTCCGCGCCCACGGCCTCCAGGGAACGGATGAGCGACTGGGCGCCGGTCATGGTCTCGACGACGTGCTGGGGAGCGGGAGCGTTGGCGGCCGGGTTGTCCCCGCGGCGGGGGGATGCGGCGTGCTCGGTCATCTGCCTGTCTCTTCTCGGGTTTTGCCGACCCGGTGCTGCGGGCCCCGGTGCTGCGAGGGTGGGGTCCCGGTCCGGGTCGATCGCCGGCTCTGCCTCAATCGTCCCGCTTGATCCGACGGGTCGGAGGTGTTCGGGCGGTCGGGGCCAGGGGTCTTGCGGAGGTGGAACAGCGTCAGTGCAACAAAAAACCCCTCGTGCCCAAGGGCATGCGAGGGGTGGCGCGTCGGTCTGTCACGAGCAGGGCGTACGAGCCCACTCAGCCGACGCGCCCGCCAAGTACGAGAATTCGGGTGCGCATGGCAACGACCTTCCTCCCGTGCGGGGCGGCGTGTCAAGCAGGTGGGACGACCGTCTCGCCATGCGGACCCCCCGACGGACCAGTACTGGCACGGTGTTCGGGCAGGTCAGGGCCGCCGTGGTGATGTGCGCCACGTCCCGGCGCGGCGTCCGCCCGGGCGCCCGTCCGGCCACTCGTCCGGGTGGGCTCGGCGGCGGCGCCGGGGTACGGGCGGCGGGCCGGGAGCGGGCCCGCCGGGGCGGGCAGCGGGTAGTCGCGGCGGGCCAGCGCCCGGCGCAGCCGGGGCTCGTCCAGCGGCGGGGCGAAGGCCGAGCCCTGGCCCTGCCCGCAGCCCAGCTCCCGCAGCGCGGCGACCTGGCGGGGCAGGTCCACCCCCTCGGCGGCGGTGGCCATCCCGAGGTCGCGGCCGAGCCGCAGCGCGTGCCCGGCCAGGGTGCGGCTGAGCGGGGACTCGCCGAGGTCCTGGACGAGCGTGCGGTCCAGCTTGAGCCCGTCCAGCGGCAGCCGGGCGAGGGCGCCGAGCGAGCCGCCGCCGGCGCCGTACCCGGCCAGCCAGGTGGAGACGCCGAGCCCGCGCAGGGCGGAGAGCCGGCGGCCGAGCTCGTCGGCGAGCGAGTCCGGGCCCATCCGGGCCACCTCGATCACCAGCTCGTCGGCCGGCAGCCCGCTGTCGCGCAGCGCCGCGGCCACCGTCTCGTACAGGCCGGGCGAGCAGAGCCGCTCCACCGAGAGCCGGACGGCCACCGGGACGGGCTCCGGCGCGCCGCGCCCCCGGCCCGGCAGGCCGCGCCGCTCGGCGGCTGCGCTGACCGCCTCCAGGACCAGCCAGCGGGAGAACCGGGTGGCCGCGTCGCCGTGCTCGGTCGAGCGCAGGAACTCGGCCGGGGTGAGCAGCAGGCCGCCCACCGAGCGCCAGCGGGCCTGCGCCTCGACACCCGTCACCGCGCCGCTGCCGAGGTCCACCACGGGCTGGTGGAGCAGCGTGAAGCCGCCCTCCCGGACGGCCAGCCGCAGCCGCTCCTCCAGCTCCGTGCGGCGCTCCAGGTCGGCCCGCATCGCGGGGGTGTAGAGCACCACCCGGCCCTTGCCCTCGGACTTGGCCCGGTACATCGCGAGGTCGGCGTTGCGCATCAGCTCGTCGGCGGCGGCCCTGGGGTCGGCCGCCGGGCCGCGCTCGGGGGTGCCGAAGGCGATGCCGATGCTGGCGGCGACGCTGAGTTCAGCGCCGCCGATCCAGTACGACTCGGAGAGCGCGAGGCGCAGCCGTTCGGCCAGCTCCTGGACCTGGAGGCGGCCGAGCGGGCCGCAGACCAGCGCGGCGAACTCGTCGCCGCCGAACCGGGCGACGGTGTCCCCGCAGCGGACGGCGCTCTGCAGCCGGCGGGCGGCCTGCACCAGCAGTTCGTCGCCGACCTGGTGCCCGGCGGTGTCGTTGACCGCCTTGAAGCCGTCCAGGTCGAGGAAGAGCACCGCGATCCCGGCACCCGTCTCGCCCTGCTGGCCGCGCGAGCCGAGGGCGGCCCGCAGCCGCTGGGTGAACAGCGCCCGGTTGGGCAGGTCGGTGAGCGGGTCGTGGAACGCGTTGTGCTGCAACTGGGCCTGGAGCATGACGCGTTCGGTGACGTCCCGGCTGTTGAGCAGCAGCCCGTCGCGATGTCTGCTGACGGTGGACTCGACGTGCAGCCACTCGCCGGCGCCGGAGCTGATCCGGCACTCGACCCGGGCGGAGGGCACCGCGGTGCCGGGGCTGCGGTGGGCGGCGAGCCGGACCCTGGCGAGGTAGCGGCGGACCTCGGAGAGCACCCGGTCGACGTCCTCGGGGTGGACCAGGTCCAGCAGGTTGCCGCCGACCAGCTCCTCCGGGTCCCGTCCGTAGACGCCGAGCGCGGCCGGGGAGACGTAGGAGAGCACGCCGTTGGCGCCGGCGATCATGATGACGTCGCTGGAGCCCTGCACCAGCGAGCGGAAGTGCGCCTCCTTGTGGGCGAGTTCCTGGGCCAGCGACAGGTTGTCGAGCAGCATCACGCCCTGCCGGAGGATCAGCGCCAGCCCGACGGTGCAGGCCGCCGCGGCCACCACCCGGTCCAGCTCCCGGCCGCCGAGGGCGTTGTAGAGGATCCCGGCGGTGCAGACCGCGGCGGCCGCGTACGGCGTCAGCGCGCTGAAGGTGGTGGCCACCCGGCGGTGCGGCAGGCCGCCGGCCGAGGGGTGCTCGCGCAGCGGACGGCGCCAGCGCGGCGACCACGGCGCCCAGGCCAGCAGCAGGCTGCCGGCGAACCAGCCGGCGTCCAGCAGTTCGCCCGAGTGGTAGCTGCTGCGCAGCTCCGGGGAGGTGAACAGGGCGTCGCAGGTGACGGTGACGGCGAGCGCCAGCATCGCGGTGTGCACGGCCGCCCGGTTGCCGTCCCGGCCGCCGAAGCGCAGCCCGACCACCAGGCTGACCAGCAGGATGTCCAGCACCGGGTAGGCCAGGTTGAGCGCCAGGCGCAGCGGCGAGCCGTCCTCGCCGGCCGCGATCCGGCCGAGCGCCAGGCTCCAGCTGAGGGTGAACAGCGAGCCGGCGATCAGCCAGCCGTCGAGCAGCAGGCAGAGCCAGCCGGCCGCCGTGCGCGGGTGCTGGGCCAGCACCAGGACGCCGGTGATGGCGAGCGGGGCGAACAGCAGGAAGGCGTACTCGGCGAGCGAGTCCCGGGGCAGCGGGGCGCGCAGGACCAGCTCGTACCAGCCCCAGGTGCCGTTGCCGAAGGCGACCATGAGCGAGGAGAGGCCGAACAGCAGCCAGGCCGGGCGGGCGTGCCCGCCGACCGTACAGCCGTACACCAGACAGGACAGCGCGGCCGCCAGCGCCGCCGCGGCCAGGCCGAAGTCGCCCATGAAGACGGACAGTTGGCCCGAGCCCCAGCCGATGGCGGCGCCCGTGGCGTAGGCCAGGCAGAGCCCGCCCAGGACGAACCCGGGCAGCGTGCGGCTCTCCCGGAGCCGGCGCAGCGCGCAGCGGCGGACGGGTGCGGGCACGTCGGCGGCGGACGTGTCGGTGTGCGGTGCTTCCGGCCGTCCGGTTCCGGGCAGCACCGTTTCGGTGGAGCTCACTCGGCCTCTCCCCCTCCGGCCCGGGGCCTCGCGCCCCGGCCACGGGCCACCGGCCGCGCACCTCTCGGACGTGCGCGGTGGACTGGCGCCCCGTCAGGACGGTGGCCCAGGGGGTGGGCGGCCTGCCGGTCGCCGCACCGTACCGATGCTCCCAAAAGGGACCCTACACCAACCCCGTCACTCAACGACACGCACACTCAACTTAGAGTAATGGCGAAAGGGTGGGGAAATGCCCCTGATTCCTATGGATCGACCCGGTTGGCGGCGGCGCGCGGGCGGGGGCTCACGCGGCGCGCACGGGAGCACGCGGCGGCGCCCGAACACCGGTGCCAGGACGGACGAACAGCCGTGCCAGCAGGACGGTCCGGGCCGGGACGGACGACGGGCCCGGACCGGCCGAAGCCGGTTCCGGGCCGTCGAGGCCGGTCAGAGCCGGTTCGGCTCCAGCGAGAAAAACA
>NZ_JBEXJK010000297.1:0-10156 GCF_040609095.1 Kitasatospora sp. NPDC004799 | reverse complement strand
CTATCGCGGTTCGCCACCCCCGGGGCCCGTTCGCCCCCCCCCGGCCCCGCCCCCCCCCCCGGGTCGCGGGCCCCGGCGCGCATCGCCCCAGGTCGGGGCGTGGACACGGCCGGAAGGCGGCGTGAAGATATGGCGCACGCCCGTACGGTTTGCCACCGATTGCGCGGAATTACACACCGTCAGGCCTTTGCCACGGTTCGCGAGCCCTCTTACGCTCCGGCGTCATGCCCTCACCCCTGATCAGCGTCGTGGTCCCCGCCTACGACCAGCACCAACAGCTCGCCGACTGCCTGGACTCGCTGCTCGCCCAGTCCCTGGCCGACCTCGAGGTGATCGTGGTCGCCGACCGCTCCCCCGAGACCGCGGGCGGGCTCGCCGACGCGTACGCGGCCCGGAGCCCCCGGGTGTCGGTGCTGCACCTGAACGCGGCGGTCGGGGTCGGGGCGAGCCGGAACGCGGGGGCGGCGCGGGCGACCGGCGAGTACCTGCTCTTCCTCGACGCCGACCACCTGCTGCCCCGGGACGCGCTCCAGACGCTCGCCGACCGGCTCAAGCAGACCGGCCCGGTGGACGTCCTGCTGTTCGGCCACTCCCGCCGGCACCAGGACCGGGACTGGCCCGGCGGGGCCGAGGCGCTGCTCGCCGAGGCCGGCCCCGAGCCGTTCGCGCCCTTCGACCGGCCCGCGCTGTTCGGCGCGCCGCCGCTGATCTGGGACCGGCTGGTCCGCCGCGGCCACTGGGCCGAGCTGGGCCTGGCCTTCCCGCCCGGCCGCTACGAGGAGGTCCCGGTGGCGCACGCCGCGCTGCTCGGCGCCCGGCGGGCCGCCGTGCTGGCGCGCGAGTGCGTCCAGCTGCGCCGCCGGGAGACCGTCCACCCGTCGAGCGGCCCGGGCAGCAGCGTCTTCGACCTGTTCGAGCAGTACGAGCGCAGCTTCGCGCTGCTGGAGGAGCAGCCGCACCTGTACGCGGTGCGCGACGCGCTGTTCGTCCGGATGATCCGGCACTACCTGTTCGTCTTCGACCTGGCGGGCTGCGTCACCCGCGCCGAGCGGCCGCAGTTCTTCCACCGGGCCGCCGAGCACCACCGGCGCTTCCAGCCGCCCGGCCACCGCCGGCCGGGCGGCCGCGAGGGGATCAAGTTCTCGCTGCTGGCGGGCGGGGCCTACCCGGCCTTCGAGGTGGCCAAGCTCTCCCACATCGCGCGCGGCACGCTCACCGGGCGGAAGTAGCTCCCCGGGCGGCCCCGGCCCGTCGGGCCCGGCCTCGCGGGACGGCCGCCCCGGGAGGGTGCCGTGCGACACCCCGTCCGCGACACCCCGACGGCGGTACCCCGGCCGTGCCCGGTACCGGTGCGGCGGCCCGGCTGGGATCATCGGCGGAGCCGTACTCCTGGGAGGTCCCTGGTGAGCCGTCCGTCCGCCGTCCCCGGGGCCGCACTGGCCCGCGAACTGGCCGCCGTGCTGCGCGGCGAGGTCCGCTTCGGCGCCGCCGAGCGCACCGTCTACAGCCAGGACGCCTCCAACTACCGGCAGTTGCCGCTCGGCGTGGTCAAGCCCGCCGACCTCGACGACGTGCGCACCGCGCTGGCGCTCTGCCGCGAGCACCGGGTGCCGGTGGTGGCGCGCGGCGCCGGGACCAGCATCGGCGGGCAGGCGATCGGTCCGGGCGCGGTGGTGCTGGACTTCCGCCGCCACCTCGGCGCGGTGCTGGAGCTCGACCCGGAGGCCCGCACCGCGCGCGTCCAGCCCGGCACCGTGCTGGACGACCTCCAGCGCGCCGCCCGGCCGTACGGGCTGCGCTTCGGCCCCGACCCGTCCACGCACAGCCGCTGCACCCTCGGCGGCATGATCGGCAACGACTCCTGCGGCTCGCACTCGCTCGCCTGGGGGCGCACCGCCGACAACGTCGAGCGGCTGGAGCTGCTGCTCGCGGACGGCACCGAACTGACCGTCGGCGGGCGGCTCGACGCGGACGGGCGCGCCGCGCTGCGCGCCCTGCCCGGCCGGGCGGGCCAACTCCACACCGAAATCCAGGAGTTCACCGACCGCAACCTCGCCGTCATCCGGCAGGGCATGCCGCGGCTGCCCCGCCGCACCTCCGGCTACCCGCTGGACGCGCTGCTGCCCGAGCACGGCCACGACCTGGCCCGGGCGCTCACCGGCACCGAGGGCACCTGCGCGCTGCTGCTCGGCGCCACCGTCCGGCTGGTCGAGGCCCCGCCCGCCCGGGCGCTGGTGGTGGCCGGCTACCCCGACGAGGGCGCCGCCGCCGACGCCGTCCCGGCGCTGCTGCCGTACGGCCCGCTCACCGCCGAGGGCATGGCCGCCGACCTGATCGCCGCGCTGCTCGCCGCCGGGCCCCGCCCGCCCGCGCTGGACCGGCTGCCCGCCGGCGCGTGCTGGCTGTTCCTGGAGGCCGGCGGCGCCACCCCGCTGGCCGCCTACCAGGCCGCCCGCCGGCTCGCCGACGCGGTGCGCCGCGAGCGCTCGGCCACCGTCGCCCTGGTCACCGACCCGGTCGAGCAGCGCCAGCTGTGGGCCGTCCGGGAGGCGGGCGCGGGGATCGTCACCCGGCTGCCCGGGGGCGGCGAGGCCTGGCCCGGCTGGGAGGACTCCGCCGTCCCGCCCGAGCGGCTCGGCGACTACCTGCGGGACCTGCGCGCCCTGCTGCGCCGGCACAGCCTGCGCGGCGTCCCGTACGGCCACTTCGGCGACGGCTGCGTGCACCTGCGGATCGACTTCCCGCTGGACGAGCCCCAAGGGGTGCTGGTGTTCCGGGAGTTCCTGGAGCAGGCCGCCGATCTGGCGGTCTCGTACGGCGGTTCGCTCTCCGGCGAGCACGGCGACGGCCAGGCCAGGGCGGAGCTGCTGCCACGCATGTACCCGCCCGAAGTCATCGTCCTCTTCGGCGAGTTCAAGCGGATCTGGGACCCGGAGAACCTGCTCAACCCGGGCGCCCTGGTCGACCCCCGCCCGCTCGACGCCGACCTGCGCTTCGTCACCGCCCCACGCCGCGCGCTGCCGACGGCCCTGCCGTACGAACAGGACGGCGGCAGCCTGGTCCGGGCGGTGCACCGCTGCGTGGGCGTCGCCAAGTGCGTGGCCCCGGGCAGCGGGGTGATGTGCCCGAGCTACCTGGCCACCGGCGAGGAGCGGCACTCCACCCGGGGGCGGTCCCGGCTGCTCGCCGAGATGCTGCGGGGGGACGCCGTCCCGGACGGCTGGCGCTCGCAGGAGGTCCGGGAGGCGCTGGACCTCTGCCTGAGCTGCAAGGGCTGCGCGAGCGACTGCCCGGTCCACGTCGACATGGCGACCTACAAGTCCGAGTTCCTGTACCAGCACTACCGGCACCGGCCGCGCCCGCTCGCGCACTACTCGATGGGCCGGCTGCCGCTCTGGCTGCGGGCCGCCGCGCTCGCACCCGGGGCCGCCAACACGCTCGCCCGCTCCCGGGCCGGCGGGCTGCTCAAGCGGCTCGGCGGGATCGACCGGCGCCGGGTGCTGCCGGTCCTCCCGCCGGAGACCTTCACCGCCTGGTACCGGCGGCACCGCGCCGCGCACCCGGCCCCGGCGGGCGCCCGGCCGGTGCTGCTGTGGCCGGACACCTTCTCCGAGCACCTCCAGCCGGACGTGGCGCGCTCGGCCGTCGAGGTGCTGGAGCACCTGGGCTTCGACGTCCGGCTGCCCGCGGGCCCGGTCTGCTGCGGCCTCACCTGGTACTCCACCGGCCAACTCGACGCCGCCCGCCGGGTGTTGCGGCGCAGCCTGCGGGTGCTGGCGGCGACCGGGGTCCAGGCCGACACCCCCGTGGTCGGCCTGGACCCGAGCTGCACCGCGACCCTGCGCGAGGATCTGCCCCGGCTGCTCGGCGCGGAGGGCCGCCCGCTCGCCGAGCGCACCCGCACCTTCGCCGAGTTCCTCGACGCGTACGCCCCGGACACCCCGCTCCCCCGGATCCCGCTGGACGCCGTCACCCAGACCCACTGCCACCAGCACGCGGTGCTGGGCAGCGCCGCCGACCGCCGGGTGGAGGCCCGGCTCGGTCTGAACAACCGGGTACTGGAGGCCGGTTGCTGCGGCCTGGCGGGCGACTTCGGCTTCGAGCGGGGCCACTTCGAGGTGTCCGAGGCCATCGCGGAGCGGGTGCTGCTGCCCGCGGTCCGGGCCGCCGGGCCGGAGACGGTGGTGCTGGCGGACGGCTTCAGCTGCCGCACCCAGATCGCCCAACTCGCCGACGGGCGGCGGGCCCTGCACCTGGCGGAGCTGATCGCCCGGGAGCTGCGGCCCGCCGGGTGACTACGCGGCGCACCTCAGCCCTCGGGGTGACTACGCGCCGCGCTTCGGCCCTCCGGGCGACCGGGCCGGACCGGGCCTACGCGTGCGCCGCGAGGAAGGCCCCGGCGTGCGCCGCCGCCTCCTCCCTGGTCCGGTGGCCGGCGGCCGACCCGCCGCGCTCCCCGTCCGCGCCGACGGCCGTCCAGCGCCAGCCGCCGGAGGCCTCGTCCTCGGCCAGCTCGGCCGTTCCGCCGAACAGGTCGAGCGAGCCGGGGCGGGCTACCGGACGGCCGACGGCGTCCGGCCACTTCTTCCGGGCGCCCTGCCGGGTGATGCCCCAGGCGGCGCCGAGCTGCTCGTAGCTTGCGCCGTACGAGCCCGCGGTGGCGGCCGCGCCGGCCGTCAGCCGCTTGACCTCCGCGTCCACCAGCTTCCAGGCGGACAGCACGGAGAGGGCGACCTCGACCGGCTCGGCGTCCCACATCCGCTCCGCGGGCAGACCGGTCGCCCGGGCGCGCACGGCGGCGGCGAGCGGGTCGAGCGCGTCCAGGAGGGCCTTGGCCAGCACGGTCCGTTCCTCAGGGGTGATCTCCACGATCGTCATGCCGACAACTTTAGTTGCCGAATCCGCATTCGACAACCAAAGTTACCGACGCAGCCGGTCCAGCGGGCTCGACCCCGGCCGCTCGGGCGCGAAGGGGGTGCCCGAGGAGATCCCGCGCCAACCCACCACCAGCGCCTCCCCCAGGAAGCCCACGCCGATCGACAGCTGGACCGGCCGGGCGTCCGAGGCCAGGCCGAAGCGCGCGGCCAGCGCGGCAAAGCCGGCCATCACGGCGAGCGACACCGCCGCCACCAGGAAGGTCCGCCCGGTGTAGCGCTGCCACAGCACGCCCTCCCGCTCGTAGACCCGGATGGTGGCGCCGCGCACCGCCCCCAGCGCGACGCCGAGCACGGCGCCCGCCGCGATCCAGCCGTAGTCGGACGCGCCGAGGCCCTGCCGCCGGGCGACCGCCCACACCCCGAGGCCGGTGAGCAGCACCGGCGGCGCGAAGAGGTCCCGGGCGTTGAGCGGCTCGCCGCGCAGCCGCCGGATCACCACCACCACGACCACGACGGCGATCAGCCCCGCGTACATCCATCCGCTCATGTCCCACTCCCCCATTTTTTGTAGCTCGACCGTGCTAAATCAGCAATTTAGCTCGCCCGTGCTATAACGGCAACATGCCGAAGATCGTCGACCCCGCCGAGCGCCGCCAGGCCGTCGCGGACGCCGTCCTGCGCGTCGCGGCCCGGGACGGGCTGGAGCACGCCTCGCTGCGCAACGTCGCCGAGGAGGCCGGACTGGCCGTCGGCTCGGTGCGGCACTACTTCGCCGGCAGCTCGGAGCTGATGATCTTCGCGATGCGCGAGCTGGCCCGCCGGATCGAGGCCCGCATCAAGGTCCACGCCGCCGTCCTGCTCGACCCGGCCCCCGGCACCGACCGGCGCGAGCGGACCGTCCGGCTGCTCGCCGAGACCCTCCCGCTGGACGCCGAGCGCCGGGAGGAGTCCGCGCTCTGGCTCTCCTTCGTCACCGCCGCCCGCGCCCGGCCCGACCTGCGGCCCCGCGCCGCGGAACTGCAGGCCGGGCTCGACGACCTGGTCCGGCGCGTCCTGGTCGAGTCCGAACGCTCCGGCGGCCTGGCCCCCGGGCTCGACCTCGACGTCGAGACCCGGCGGCTCTCCGCCATGCTGGACGGCCTCACCCTCCAGGCCGTCCAGCACCCCGACCTGGTCGGCCCGGACGAGCTGCGCGCGGTGCTGCGCCACCACCTCGACACCTTGGCCGCGCCGCCGACACCCTCTGCTCCGGCCTCCTGACACCGCGCCAACGCCCCCGGCACAATGGCGCGATGACCCTCACCACCGCCGAGGCGGACAAGCTCCTGGCCGACCACTTCGCGCCCTGGGTGCAGGACCTGGGCCTGACGACCGCCGAGACCGGCGAGCGCCACGCCGTCCTGCGCCTGCCCTGGTCCGACCGGCTCGCCCGGGAGGGCGGCGGGCTGTCCGGCCAGGCGCTGATGGCCGCCGCCGACACGGCCTGCGTGATCGCCGTCTCCTCGGCCCGCGGCGGCTTCGGCCCGATGACCACCGTCCAGCAGTCCACCAGCTTCCAGCGCGCCGTCCTCGCCCAGGACGTCCTGGTGCACGCCCGGATCACCAAGCTCGGCCGCCGGATCGCCTTCCTCGACGTCACCCTCGCCCCCGAGGGCACCGACGGCGCCGAGGAGCCGGCCGCCCACGCCACCGCCGTCTACGCCCTGGGGTGACCCTGCCGGAGGTCGCACCGGCACGACCGCGGCCCGCGCCCGTTCCCCGGGCGGGGCCGCGGCCCGTGTGCGCACGGCGGGTCAGCCCTGGGCGGCCCCGGCGGGCGCCTCCTCCGCGCAGACCGCCGAGACGAACTCGGCGACCCGCGCCTGCGGCAGGCCGCGTGCGATGTCCGCCTCGGTGATCATGCCGACCAGCTTGTGCTCCGGGTGGTTGATCACCGGCAGCCGGCGCACCTGGTACTGCTCCATCACCCGCAGCACCTGCTCGCAGTCCTCGTCCGCCTCGACCGTCATCGGCCGCCCCTGCGCCAGCTCGCCCGCCGTCACCGACGCCGGGTCACGGCCCTCGGCGACGCAGCGCAGCACGATGTCGCGGTCGGTCACGATCCCCAGCAGCTTGTCGCCCGGCCCGCAGATGGGCAGGGCGCCCACATGGCGATCCCGCATGATCCGGGCGGCGGCCGCGAGCGTCTCGTGCTCGCGGATGCACTCCGCGCCCGGGTGCATGATGTCGCTGGCTCTGGTCATGGTCCGCCTCCTGACCTGGCTTCCCTTCCCCTCGTCCATCGTGGTCCGGGCGGATGGCCGACGCCACCGGGGCCCGGTGGGCTCAGCCGTCCCCGCCCGGGGTCGTGGCGCGGCGCTGCTCGACGCCCCGCTCGACCCGGCCGTCCGGCGACTCCGGACGGTCCAGCGGCGAGTGCTCCAACACCTCCTCCAGCGGCGGGAGTTCGCGCGCGCCCTGGTCCGGTTCCAGCTCCTCCTCCGGGACCTCGCCGCTCTCCACGGCGTCCTCCGCGGCCTTCGCCCCGGCCGCGGCCGCCGCGGCCGTCAGCAGGTTCCGCTGCTGGACCTCCGTCGCGCTGTCCAGGAAGCGCAGCAGCTCCACCGGGAAGGGCAGCACCAGCGTCGAGTTCTTCTCCGCGGCCACCTCCACCACGGTCTGCAGCAGCCGCAGTTGGAGCGCGGCCGGGGTCGCGCTCATCACCGCCGCGGCCTCCGACAGCCGCTCCGAGGCCTGGTACTCGCCGTCCGCCGTGATGATCCGGGCCCGCCGCTCCCGCTCGGCCTCCGCCTGCCGGGCGATCGAGCGCTTCATCGACTCCGGCAGCGCGACGTCCTTGATCTCCACCCGGTCGATCTCGATGCCCCAGCCCAGCGCCGGGCTGTCGATCATCAACTCCAGGCCCTGGTTGATCGGTTCCCGGTTGGCCAGCAGGTCGTCCAGCTCGCTCTTGCCGATGATCGAGCGCAGCGAGGTCTGGGCGACCTGGGAGATCGCGAAGTTGTAGTCCTGCACGTTGACGGTGGCCTTCACCGGGTCCAGCACCCGGAAGTAGACCACCGCGTCCACCCGCACGGTCACGTTGTCCCGGGTGATGCCCTCCTGCGCCGGGATCGGCATCGTCACGATCTGCACGTTCACCTTGCGCAGCCGGTCCGCGATCGGCAGCAGCGCCACCAGCCCGGGATCGCGCACCTCGTCGCGCACCTTCCCGAAGCGGAACACCACGCCCTTCTGGAACTGCTGGACGACCCTGATGCTCAGGCTCGCCCAGATCGCCCCCAGACCGACGAGCCCTCCGAGGGCACCCAGCACCGCATCGACGATCATCGCGGCCTCCTCGCGGCCTGCGCGCACACCGGCGCGTCCGGCCGCCGCCGACCCGGACCGGCCGGGGACCGCCGGAGCAACTGATTCCACGCTACGCCTGCCCGGCCCGCGCCGGACCGAACGTCCCGGAGCCCCGGGACGTCCCGGCGCCCTAGGATCTCGACCGTGGCCCCGCACTCCACCTCCTCCGCTGCCGACGACCCCGACGACCCCCGGCACCCCGCCGAGGCCGCCGCCCGGGCCGGCGGCATCGCCGCGCTGGACCGCGTCGTCACCGGCTGCCGGGCCTGCCCGCGCCTGGTCGCGTGGCGCGAGGAGACCGCCCGGACCAAGCGCCGCGCCTACCTGGACTGGGACTACTGGGCCCGCCCGATCCCCGGCTTCGGCCCGCCGGACGCCCCGCTCGTCCTGGTCGGCCTCGCCCCCGCCGCCCACGGCGCCAACCGCACCGGCCGGATCTTCACCGGCGACCCCTCCGGCGACCTGCTCTACGCCGCCCTGTACGACCTCGGGTTCGCCAACCGCCCCGAGTCCGTCCGCCACGGCGACGGCCTGGAGCTGTCCGGCGTCCGGATCACCGACCCGGTCCGCTGCGCCCCGCCCGACAACAAGCCCAGCACCGCCGAACGCGACACCTGCCGGCCCTGGATCACCCGGGAACTGGAGCTGATGCGCCCCACCGTACGGACGGTCGTCGCCCTCGGCGGCTTCGCCTGGCAGGCGATGCTGCCGGTGATCGCGGACGCCGGCTGGCAGGTCCCGCGCCCCCGCCCCGCCTTCGGCCACGCCGCCCTGGCCACCTTCCCGGCCCGCGACGGCGGCCCCGACCTGCGGATGTACGGCTGCTACCACGTGAGCCCGCGCAACACGAACACCGGCCGCCTGACCCCCGCGATGCTCCGCGACCTGCTCCGCACGGCCGCCCGCTCAGCCGGCCTCACCCCGCGCCGACCGGACCGGGCCACCCCGTCAACAGCCCGCGAGAGCTGATCCCCGCGACGCCTGGGAACCCACCGCCGCACACCAGCACTCGCCCGGCCAGAGACGCCGCTGACCGGACCGGCTCACCCTTCCTGCCCGGCCGCCGCCACACCTCCGGCACAACGCCGACCAGCCCCTCGGCGGCCGGCGGGCTGCCACACGACACGCCGCGACCCCGACAACACCGCGAGCCCCAGAACCTGCCGCACGCACCGGATCGCTCAGCGGGGCTCGCCCCTGGTAGAGCCTGCCTTCGATTTCCCGCCGCCCCGCCCGGCAGTCGGGCGGGGCGGCGTGGGCGTGCGTGCCACGCACGGCGAACGTGGAGGCGCCGCCCGCCCGAAGGCCGTCGGCGGAGCCGCTTCCATGGGGGCCGTTCGCGGCCGATGGCACCACGGCGAGGTGCGCTCGTGCGCCAGGGCGGCTCCCCGCCGACGGCTGGAGGCGCCCCGGCCGCCGGGCCGGCGGCCATGGCACGACGAGGCGTGCTCGAGTCCTGGGAGCCGCTCCCCGCCGGAGGCCGGGGCGAGGCCCGCAGCCGGCGGCAGCCCGCTAGCCGAACCGGGCCACCTTCGGTTTGGCCGCCCGGCGCCAGACGTCCGGCAGCCGTCGCCGGGCGGCTTCCTGGGCGGCGAGCTGGCGGCCGTACAGCACGCCGTAGCCGAAGGGCTCGCCGCTGGCCGCCGCCTCGGCGGCGAGGGTGCTCGCGGCGACCACGGCGTCCTGGTGGTCGCCCAGCACCTCCTGGACGGCCCGCATCCGCCGGGCGTAGCGCTCGGCCCGGGCGCCGACCGCCGGGGCGGCGGTCTCGCCGGCGTAGCGGGCCCGCTTGGCCGCCTTGCGGGCCTCGTGGAGGGCGAGGTCCCGTTCCCCGGGGGCGGCGGCAGGCGGACGGGACGACGGCTCGCCTTCCCGTTTGCCGTGGGTACGGTGCGGGGCGCAGCGGCGCCTACTCCTGCGGGAGCATC
>NZ_JBEXJK010000296.1:0-10203 GCF_040609095.1 Kitasatospora sp. NPDC004799 | reverse complement strand
GGGGGGGGGGGTGGGGGCCGGGGCGCGGGCGCAGGGCCCTCGTGCGGGCCGCAGGTTCACCGCTGTCTAGGCCTCGTCCTGCCCGCCGGCCAGCCGGGCGGCGAGCACCGGTCCGATCTGGGCGAGCTGGTCCGGCCTGGTCATCTCACCGTGCCGGCCCGTCACCCGGTGCACCTCGATCCGGCCCGTGACGTGCGGCCGCCAGTCCTCCGGCCGCACCGGGGGACGCGGCTCCTCCCGGGTCGCCTCGAAGAAGAGGACGTCGCCCCTGAACGTGCGGGACCTGAAGCCGTCCAGCAGCGCGACGTTCCGCAGGAAGACCGCGGCCATGGCCTCCAGCGCGGCGTCATCGAGCAGGGCGAACGGACCGTCCGCGGCCTTCGCGGACTCCGGCTCGTGGCCCAGCGACTCCAGCAGCGCCCGCACGGCCTCCTCGCCGCCCGGGGCCGGCGCCGGCTCACCGCTCAGCGCGCGCTCACCGCCCGGCACGGGCTCGCCGCCCGGCGCGGGCTCGGCCGAGGTGCCGGCGCCGAGGCTCGGGTAGCTGTCCAGCAGGGTGAGGGCCTCGATCTCCTCGCCCTCCTCCTGCAACCGGACGGCGAGCTCGTGCGCCACCACCCCGCCGAACGACCACCCCAGCAGCGCGTACGGGCCCTGCGGCTGCACGGAGCGGATCAGCGCCAGGTAGTCGTCGACCATGGCGTCGACGTCGGCCGGCAGGGCCTCGGGGGCCAGCAGGCCGCGGGCCTGGAGACCGTAGAGGGCACGGTCGCCGTCGAGGTGGCGGAGCAGTCCCGAGTACACCCAGCTGATGCCGGCCGCGGGGTGCACGCAGAACAGCGGCCGGGCCGCCGGACCGCTGCTCCGGCGCAACGGCAGCAGGGTGGCGAGGGCGCCGTCCCCGCTCCCCGCGTCGTCCAGCCGTCCGGCGAGGGAGGCGACAGTGGGGGCGTCGAAGACGTCCCGGATGCCGATCTCGGCGCCGAGGGCGGTGCGGATCCGGCCGATCAGCCGGGCCGCCAGGAGCGAGTGCCCGCCCAGGAGGAAGAAGTCGTCGTCGATGCCCACCGAGGGCACGCCGAGGACCTCGGCGAAGACCGCGCAGAGGATCTCCTCCTGCGCCGACCGCGGCGCCCGCCCGGTGGGGACGGCGCCCGCGACCGGTGCCGGCAGCGCCCGCTGGTCCAGCTTGCCGTGCGAGGTCATCGGCAGCGCCGCCAGCACGACGACCGCCGACGGCAGCATGTGGCGCGGCAGGCGCGCCGCGGCGAAGCGCCGCAGTTCCTCCGGGTCGGCCTCGCGGTCGGCGGCGGGCACCACGTACCCCACCAGGCGCTGGTCCCCCGGCCGGTCCTCCCGCACCACCACGGCGGCCTGCGCCACCGCCTCGTGTGCCGTCAGCGCCGCGGCGACCTCGCCCGGCTCGATCCGGAAGCCCCGGATCTTCACCTGGTCGTCCGTCCGCCCCAGGTACTCCAGGGCCCCGTCGGCACGCCACCGCACGAGGTCGCCGGTGCGGTACATCCTCTCGCCCTCCGCACCGAACGGGTTCGCCACGAAGCGCTCGGCCGTCAGGCCCGGCCGGCCCAGGTAGCCGCGGGCGAGGCTCTCCCCGGCGATGTACAGCTCACCGGGGACGCCCGGCGGGACGGGCCGCAGGCGGTCGTCCAGGACGAACAGCCGGGTGTTGCGGATCGGCCGGCCGATGACCGGCCGCTCGTACCCGCCGATCACGGCGTTGGTGCTGTAGACGGTGCACTCGGTGGGGCCGTACTGGTTGTTGGCGGTGATCCCGGCCCGCCGCAGATCCGCCCAGAGCGCGTCGTCCACCGCCTCGCCGCCGACGTCGACGATCCGGGGGCGGGAGGAGCGCTGCTCGGAGAGCATGCCGAGGTCGATCAGCTGCCGGCAGTAGGTCGGGGTCGTCTCGAGGTAGTCGATCTCCCGGTCCTCGATGTAGCCGACCAGGAGCTCGGGCGTCCGGCGCGTCCCGTCGTCCACCAGGTGCAGCTCGTGGCCGTCCAGCAGCCAGAAGAGCAGCAGCCAGCTGCCGTCGAAGGTCGTCGCCCCGATCATCGCGGCGCGCAGGGGGCGGCCGGCGGCGGCGATGTCGGCCCGGTAGACGTCCTCCCGGTGGCTGTGCACGAGGTTGGCGAGCGAACGGTGCTCGACGAGCACGCCCTTCGGCGTCCCCGTCGACCCGGAGGTGAAGATGGCGTACGCGGAGTGCTCGGGCCGCAACGGCGAGAGCCGCTCGGCGTCCGACACGTCCGCGTCGGACCGCCGGGCCAGCTCGGCGCCGACCGAGGGCTCCGCCAGGTCCAGCAGGTGCGGCACCCGCTGAGCGAGGACGTCGAACCGACCGGCCGTCCCCTGACCGGCGATCACGAGCGCGGGCCGGCAGGTGTCGAGCATGGACGTCACCCGCTCGACGGGGTAGTCCGGGTCGACCGGGACGTAGCAGGCACCGGCCTTCAGGACGGCCAGCAGCGAGACGATCAGGTCGCTGCCCCTCGGCAGCAGGACGGCCACCGTCCGCTCCGGCCCGGCACCGCGCTCGATCAGCAGCCGCGCCAGGCGGTTGGCCCGCGCGTTCAGCTCGCGGAAGGTCAGGGCCTCGTCCTGGAAGACCAGCGCGGTCGCGTCCGGGGTCCGCCGGGCGTGCCCCTCGAAGACCTCCGGGACCAGCCGGGTGTCCGCCGGGACGCACTCGGTGTCGTTCCACTCCACCAGGACCCGCCGGCGCTCGGCCGGGGTCAGGATGTCGACCGCCTCGATCGGCTGGTCCGGGTCCGCGGCCACGGCGGTCAGCAGCCGGAGCAGGCGGTCCGCCAGAGCAGCCATGGTGGCGTGGTCGAAGAGGTCGGTGGCGTAGTGCAGGACGGCGAGGATGCCGGCGGGCGCGCCGGCGCCGTCGCGGTTCTCGACGCAGGTGAGGTTGAGGTCGAACTTGACGGGGGGCGTCCCGAAGGACTCGGGCTGGGCGGTGAGGCCCGGCAGTTGAAGAGTTCCCTCGTCGTTGTTCTGCAGGACCAGCATGACCTGGAACAGCGGGTGCACGGAGCTGGAGCGGACCGGGTTCAGCTCCTCGACCAGCCGCTCGAACGGCAGGTCCTGGTTGCTGAAGGCCGCCAGGTCGGTGTCGCGGACCCGGCCCAGCAGCTCACCGAAGCCGGGGGCACCTGACGTGTCCGTGCGCAGGACCAGCGTGTTCACGAAGAAGCCCACCAGGTCGTCGAGCGCCTGGTCGGAGCGTCCGGCGACGACGGTGCCGATCGGGATGTCGGTGCCCGCGCCCAGTCGTGAGAGCAGGGCTGCCAGGGCCGCGTGCAGGACCATGAACAGGGTGACGCCGTGCCTGCGTGCCAACGCGTCCAGTTCGGCGTGGAGTTCGGCGCCGAGGTGGAACTGCAGGAGTTCGCCCTCGTGGGTGGCGGCGGCGGGGCGGGGCCGGTCGAAGGGCAGATCGACCTCGTGCGGCGAGTCCTTCAACGCCTCGGACCAGTAGGCGAGCTGCTGCTCCATGGTCTCGGCGAGCTCGTGGTGCTGCCAGAGGGTGTAGTCGGCGTACTGGACGGCCAGCGGCTCCCAGTCGGGGGTGAGTCCGGCCAGTCGGGAACGGTAGGCCGATGCGATGCCCTGCCAGAGCGGGCCGGAGGACCAACCGTCACTGGCGATGTGGTGCAGGGTCAGGACGAGCACCGACTCGTCCTCGCCGAGCGTGAACAGCGCGACTCGTAGCGGCAGTTCGGTCGACAGGTTGAAGGTGGCGAAGGCCTCGGCGGAGATCTGTTCTGCCACATCGTCCGCCGTGCACGGCTGGACCCTGAACGGGACCTGGGCGTCCTGGGCGGGCAGGATCAGCTGGCGGGGCCGGCCGTCGATCGCGGGGTAGATCGTCCGCAGGGCCTCGTGCCGACCGACCACGTCGCCGATGGCCGCACGCAGGGCCTCGACGTCCACCGCGCCGTGCAGGCGGAACGCGAACGGGCTGTTGTAGGTGGCGGACCCGCCTTCGAGCTGGTCGAGGAACCAGAGCCGCTGCTGCGCGAACGACAGCGGCAGCACCTCCGGTCGTACGCCGGCCTTCAGTGCCGGTCGTGCCGGGCTGCCGTCCTTCAGCTTCTCCACGACACCGAGGACGGTCGGGTTGCGGAAGAGGTCGCGGATGCCCAGCTCGGCGTTGAGGGTGGTCCGGATGCGGCTGATCAGCCGGGTCGCCAGAAGCGAATGGCCGCCCAGCGCGAAGAAGTTGTCGTCGATGCCCACCGACGGCACATCGAGGACCTCGGCGAAGAACGCGCACAGGATCTCCTCCTGCGCCGTCCTGGGACCGCGATGCCCCTGCGTCGCCTCTTGGGCGGCCTCGACGGCTCCGGCCCGCGCCCGCTCCGCCCGGCTCAGGAAGTACCGCTCCTGCTCGGGAGAGTCGAAGACCTCCCAACCCGACACCGGCGTCTCCGGATCGCCGACTGCCAGGGCCAGCAGCCGGAGCAGGCGGTCCGCCAGAGCAGTCATGGTGGCGTGGTCGAAGAGGTCGGTGGCGTAGTGCAGGACGGCGAGGATGCCGGTGGGCGCGCCGGCGCCGTCGCGGTTCTCGACGCAGGTGAGGTTGAGGTCGAACTTGGCGGGCGGCGTCCCGAAGGACTCCGGCTGAGCGGTGAGGCCCGGCAGGTGAAGAGTTCCCTCGTCGTTGTTCTGCAGGACCAGGAGCACCTGGAACAGCGGGTGGCGACCCAGCGAACGCACCGGGTTCAGCTCCTCCACCAGCCGCTCGAACGGCAGGTCCTGGTTGCTGAAGGCCGCCAGGTCGGTGTCGCGGACCCGGCTCAGCAGCTCGCCGAAGGTGGGGGCGTCGGACACGTCGGTCCGCAGGACGAGCGTGTTCACGAAGAAGCCGATGAGGTCGTCGAGCGCCTGGTCGGAGCGTCCGGCGACGACGGTGCCGATCGGGATGTCGGTGCCCGCGCCGAGCCGTGAGAGCAGGGCTGCCAGGGCCGCGTGCAGGACCATGAACAGGGTGACGCCGTGCCTGCGCGCCAACGCGTCCAGTTCGGCGTGCAGTTCGGCATCGAGGTGGAACTGCAGGAGTTCGCCCTCGTGGGTGGCGGCGGCGGGGCGGGGGCGGTCGAAGGGCAGAGCGACCTCGTGCGGCGAGTCCTTCAACGCCTCGGCCCAGTAGGCGAGCTGCTGCTCCATGGCTTCGGCGAGCTCGATGTGCTGCCAGAGGGTGTAGTCGGCGTACTGGACGGCCAGCGGCTCCCAGTCGGGGGCGAGTCCGGCCAGTCGGGAACGGTAGGCCGACGCGATGCCCTGCCAGAGCGGGCCGGAGGACCAACCGTCGCTCGCGATGTGGTGCAGGGTCAGCACGAGCACCGACTCGTCCTCGCCGAGCGTGAACAGCACGACCCGTAGCGGCAGTTCGGTCGACAGGTTGAAGGTGGCGAAGGCCTCGGCCGAGATCTTCCCCGCGACCTCCTCGGCCGTGCACGGCTCGACCCTGAACGGGACCTGGGCGTCCTCGGCGGGCAGCACCAGCTGGCGCGGCTGACCGTCGACCGCCGGATAGACCGTCCGCAGGGCCTCGTGCCGGCCCACCACGTCACCGATCGCGCCGCGCAGGGCCTCGACGTCCACCGAACCGCTCAACCGGAACGCGAACGGGCTGTTGTACGTCGCGGACGCCCCTTCGAGCTGGTCCAGGAACCACAGCCGCTGCTGCGCGAACGACAACGGCAACACCTCCGGCCGCGCCCCGGCCTGCAGCGCCGGACGGGCTGGGCGGCCCTCCTTCAGCTTCTCCACGACACCGAGGACGGTCGGGTTGCGGAAGAGGTCGCGGATGCCCAGCTCGGCGTTGAGGGTGGTGCGGATGCGGCTGATCAGCCGCGTCGCGAGAAGCGAATGCCCGCCCAGCGCGAAGAAGTTGTCGTCGATGCCCACCGACGGCACATCCAGCACCTCGGCGAAGAACGCGCACAGGATCTCCTCCTGCGCCGTCCTCGGACCACGATGCGCCTGCACCTCTCCCTGAGCGGCCTCGATCGCACGCTCCCGCGCCCGCTCCGCCCGGCTCAGGAAGTACCGCTCCTGCTCAGGAGAGTCGAAGACCTCCCAACCCGACACCGGCGTCTCCGGATCCCCCACCGCCACACCGAGCAACCACCCGAACCGCTCCGCCAGCAGACCCGCCGTCCCCTGATCGAACAGATCGGTCGCGTACTGCAGCACGACGGTGATACCCGCAGGCGCATGGCCGGCGTCCCGGGTCTCGACGCATGTCAGGTTGAGGTCGAACTTGGCGGGCGGCGTCCCGATGGACTCGGGCTGGGCGGTGAGGCCCGGCAGGTGAAGAGTCCCCTCGTCGTTGTTCTGCAGGACCAGCATCACCTGGAACAGCGGGTGCCGGCCCAGCGAACGCACCGGGTTCAGCTCCTCCACCAGCCGCTCGAACGGCAGATCCTGGTTGCTGAACGCCGCCAGGTCGGAGTCACGGACCCGGCCCAGCAGCTCACCGAAGGTCGGCTCACCCGACGTGTCCGTTCGCAGCACCAGCGTGTTCACGAAGAACCCGACCAGGTCGTCCAGCGCCTGGTCGGAGCGTCCCGCGACCACCGTCCCGATCGGGATGTCCGTGCCCGCGCCCAGCCGCGACAACAGCGCCGCCAGCGCCGCATGCAGCACCATGAACAGCGTGACACCGTTCCGACGCGCCAAGGCCTCCAGCTCCGCGTGCAGCTCGGCGGGCAGACCGAACTCCACCAACTCGCCCTCGTGCGACGCCGCCGCCGGCCGGGGCCGGTCGAACGGCAGGGCCAGCTCCTGCGGCAGCTCGCGCAGCTCATCGCGCCAGTGCTTCAACTGGCCGTCGAGGATCTCGCCGAGCTGGTGGTGCTGCCAGAGGGTGTAGTCGGCGTACTGAACGGCCAGCGGCTCCCAGTCAGGCGCCAGTCCGGCCAGACGGGACCGGTAGGCCGACGCGATGCCCTGCCAGAGCGGGCCGGAGGACCAGCCGTCGCTCGCGATGTGGTGCAGGGTCAGGACGAGCACCGACTCGTCCTCGCCGAGCGTGAACAGCACGACCCGCAGCGGCAGTTCGGTCGAAAGGTTGAAGGTGGCGAAGGCCTCGGCGGAGATCCGATCTGTCAGCTCGTCTTCCGTGCACGGCTGAACGGTGAACGGGACCTGGGCGTCCTCGGCGGGCAGCACCAGCTGACGCGGCTGACCGTCGACCGCCGGATAGACCGTCCGCAGAGCCTCGTGCCGGCCCACCACGTCACCGATCGCCGCGCGCAGGGCCTCGACATCCACCGCGCCGTGCAGCCGGAACGCGAACGGGCTGTTGTAGGTCGCGGAGGCGCCTTCGAGCTGGTCCAGGAACCACAGCCGCTGCTGCGCGAACGACAGCGGCAACACCTCCGGCCGCACCCCCGCTTGCAGGGCAGGTCGTGCCGGACGGCCGTCCTTCAGCTTCTCCACGACACCGACGACCGTCGGGTTGCGGAACAGATCACGGATGCCCAACTCGGCATTCAGCGTCGTACGGATGCGGCTGATCAGCCGGGTCGCGAGAAGCGAATGCCCGCCCAGAGCGAAGAAGTTGTCGTCGATGCCCACCGACGGCACATCCAGCACCTCCGCGAAGAACGCGCACAGGATCTCCTCCTGCGCCGTCCTGGGACCACGATGCGCCTGCACCTCCCCCTGAGCGGCCTCGATCGCACGCTCCCGCGCCAGCTCCGACCGAGCCAGGAAGTACCGCTCCTGCTCGGGAGAGTCGAAGACCTCCCAACCCGACACCGGAGTCTCCGGATCCCCCACCGCCACACCGAGCAACCACCCGAACCGCTCCGCCAGCAGACCCGCCGTCCCCTGATCGAACAGATCGGTCGCGTACTGCAGTACGACGGTGATGCCGACGGGTGCGTTGGAACCGTCGCGGTTCTCGACGCAGGTGAGGTTGAGGTCGAACTTGGCCGGGGGCGTCCCGAACGACTCGGGCGTCACGACGACATCGGGAAGCCGAAGGGTGCCCTCGTCGTTGTTCTGCAGGACCAGCATCACCTGGAACAGCGGGTGGCGACCCAGCGAACGCACCGGGTTCAGCTCCTCCACCAGCCGCTCGAACGGCAGATCCTGGTTGCTGAACGCCGCCAGGTCGGAGTCACGGACCCGGCCCAGCAGCTCACCGAAGGTCGGCTCACCCGACGTGTCCGTTCGCAGCACCAGCGTGTTCACGAAGAACCCGACCAGATCGTCCAGCGCCTGGTCGGAGCGCCCCGCGACCACCGTCCCGATCGGGATGTCCGTGCCCGCGCCCAACCGCGACAGCAGCGCCGCCAGCGCCGCGTGCAGCACCATGAACAGGGTGACACCGTTCCGACGCGCCAAGGCCTCCAGCTCCGCGTGCAGCTCGGCGGGCAGACCGAACTCCACCAACTCGCCCTCGTGCGACGCCGCCGCCGGCCGGGGCCGGTCGAACGGCAGGGCCAGCTCCTGCGGCGAATCCTTCAGCGCCTCGGACCAGTGGGCGAGCTGCTGGTCCATGGCCTCGCCGAGCTGGTGGTGCTGCCAGAGCGTGTAGTCCGCGTACTGAATGGGGAGCGGTTCCCAGTCGGGCACGAGTCCGGCCAGACGGGACCGGTAGGCCGAGGTGACACCCTCCCAGAGCGGGCCGGAGGACCAACCGTCGCTCGCGATGTGGTGCAGGGTCAGCACGAGCACCGACTCGTCCGCCCCGAGGGTGAACAGCACGACCCGCAGCGGCAGTTCGGTCGACAGGTTGAAGGTGGCGAAAGCCTCGGCCGAGATCCGCACTGCCAGCTCGTCTTCCGTGCACGGCTCGACCGTGAACGGGACCTGGGCGTCCTGGGCGGGCAGTACCAGCTGGCGCGGCCGGCCGTCGACCGCCGGATAGACCGTCCGCAGCGCCTCGTGCCGGCCCACCACGTCACCGATCGCCGCCCGCAACGCCTCGACGTCCACCGCGCCGTGCAGCCGGAACGCGAACGGGCTGTTGTAGGTCGCGGAGGCGCCTTCGAGCTGGTCCAGGAACCACAGCCGCTGCTGCGCGAACGACAACGGCAACACCTCCGGCCGCACCCCCGCCTGCAGCGCGGGTCGTGCCGGGCGGCCGTCCTTCAGCTTCTCCGCGACACCGACGACCGTGGAGGCGTCGAACAGGTCGCGGATGCCCAGCTCGGCGTCGAAGGTGCTGCGGATGCGGCTGATCAGCCGCGCCGCGAGGAGCGAGTGCCCGCCCAGCGCGAAGAAGTCGTCATCGATCCCCACCGACGGCACACCGAGCACCTCCGCGAAGATCGCGCAGAGGATCTCCTCCTGCGCCGAGCGCGGGGCCCGTCCACCCTCCTCGACGGTGACGGCCGGGGCCGGCAGGGCCCGCTGGTCCAGCTTGCCGTTCGGCGTGATCGGCAACGCCTCCAACACCACGAGCGCCGAGGGAACCATGTGACGCGGCAGCCGACCGGCGGCGAACCGCCGCAACTCGTCCGCATCGACCTCCCGCCCGGCAACCGGTACCACGTAGCCGACGAGGCGCTTGTCACCTGGCCGGTCCTCGCGCACCACCACCGCGGCCTGCGCCACCGCCTCGTGCCCCTGCAGCACGGCCGCGATCTCACCCGGCTCGATCCGGAAACCCCGGATCTTCACCTGGTCGTCCGCACGCCCCACATACTCCAGCACACCATCCGCACGCCAACGCCCCAGGTCACCCGTGCGATACATCCGCTCACCCGGCACACCCAACGGGTTCGCCACGAACCGCTCCGCCGTCAGACCCGCCCGACCCACATACCCGTGCGCCAGACCGGCACCCGCCGCATACACCTCACCCACCACACCCGCCGGCACCAGACGCAACCCCGCGTCCAACACGAACACCCGCTTGTTCCCCACCGGCCGACCGATCGGCAACGACGACGAGCCCAAGTCGTCACCCGTGACCGCATGGCACGTCGTGAAGCCCATGCTCTCCGCCGGCCCGTACCCGTTGCCCACCCGCAACCCCGGATACAGACCCAGCACCTTCGCCACATGCGCGACCGAACCCGCCTCACCACCCGTGAACGCCGTCCGCACCCCGGCGAACGCCCCCGGATGCTCATCCACCAGATAGTTGAACAGACTCGCCGACAACTGGAGCATCGTCACACCGTGCTCCACCACCAACGCCTCGATCAC
>NZ_JBEXJK010000295.1:0-10296 GCF_040609095.1 Kitasatospora sp. NPDC004799 | reverse complement strand
GCCCGTTCCCGCCGGGCGCGCCGGCCGCGCCCAGGCCGCTCACCCGCACCGAGTTGGAGCGCCTGCGGTGGACCGGCCGCCAGGCGGGCTGCGAGCCGACCGCCCGGCACGTCCAGGTGGCCGACGTGGTCCGCCGGGTGGTGCGCGGCGGCGGCCGGGCCGCGGCCGTCACGGTCCGGGTGGCACCAGGGCTCCCGGTGGTGGCCGGGGACGCCCGACGGCTGGAGGCCGCCGTCGCCGGGCTGGTCGACCATGCGATCCGGCGCAGCCCGCTGGGCGGCCGGGTCCTGGTGCGGGCCGACGTGGCGAGCGGTCCGTCCGCGCTGCGGTCGCCCGGACGGGCGGCGGCGACCCGCGGCCGGGTGGAGATCCGGGTCTCCGACCAGGGCGCCCACGAGCTGTTCGACGCGCGCGACTGGATGGTCGCGGGCGCACCGGCGGAGGGCCCGGCGGGGCCCGCCCTGCACGGCCTGGTGGTGGCCGCGGGCGGCCGGCTCGCGGTGGAGACCACCCCCGGCGGGGGGCTGACCGTGGTCCTGCTGCTGACCGTCGCGTACGACTGACCACGTACGTGACCGTCACGTACGACTGACGGAGTACGCCGCTGACGGAGTACGCCGGCGCCCCGGGCGCCCCGCGCGAACCGGGCGGCCGCGCCCCGCCGAACCTAGACTTGCCCCATGCCCCGGCTCAACGACCAGGTCAGGGAGCTGCTCCAGGAGTACGCCGACCTGATCAACATCACCGGCGGGGACGCCTTCCGGGCCCGCGCCTACGAGAAGGCCGCCCGCGCGGTCGGCGGCCACCCCGAGGACCTGGCCGGCCTGGACGTCAAGGGCCTGCAGCAGATCCCCGGCGTCGGGAAGTCCACCGCCGAGAAGATCGCCGAGTACCTCGCCACCGGGACCATCCCCGCCCTGGAGGCGCTGCGCGCCGAGATCCCGTCCGGGGTACGGGAGATGATGGCCGTCCCCAGCGTCGGGCCCAAGCGCGCCCTGGCCCTCTACCGCGACCTCGGGATCGCCTCGGTGGACGAACTCGCCGCGGCCGCCCGGGCCGAGAAGCTCGCCGACCTGCCCGGCTTCGGCGAGCGCAGCGGCGAGAAGATCCTGCACGGCATCGAGCTGATGCGGCAGTCCGGCGGCCGCACCCTGCTGGACACCGCCACCGAGCTGGCCGACCAGCTGGTCGCCGCGCTCTCCGCCGTCCCCGGCTGCACCCGCTGCGCGTACGCGGGCTCGCTGCGCCGGATGCGCGAGACGGTGGGCGACATCGACGTGCTCGCGACCGCCGAGGACTCCGCCCCGCTGATGGCCGCGCTCACCGAACTCCCCTACGTCGCCGAGGTGATCGGCAGCGGGAGCACCAAGACCTCGGTCCGTACCACCCAGGGCGTACAGGTCGACCTGCGGGTCGTACCGGAGGAGGACTGGGGAGCGGCGCTGGTCTACTTCACCGGCTCGAAGGCGCACAACATCAAGCTGCGCACGATGGCCGTCCGGGCCGGGCTGAAGCTCTCCGAGTACGGGCTGTTCGAGGTGGACGGCGGCGCCAAGGTGGTCTCGGAGAGCGAGGACGAGGTGTACGCGGCGCTCGGCCTGCCGTGGATCCCCCCGCCGCTGCGCGAGGACCGGGGCGAGATCGAGGCCGCGCTGGACGGCGGACTCCCGGACCTGGTGCGGGAGTCCGACCTGCGCGGCGACCTGCACACCCACACCGACCTCACCGACGGGCTGGCCCCCCTGGAGGAGATGATCGACACCGCGGCCGCCCGCGGCTACTCCTACTTCGCCGTCACCGACCACGCCCCGGACCTGGTGATGCAGCGGATGACCGACGAGAAGATGCTCGCCCAGCGCGAACAGCTGCGGCAACTCGCCGACCGGCACAAGAAGTTGCGCCTGCTGCACGGCACCGAGCTGAACATCGGCCCGGACGGCGGGGTGGACTGGCCGCCCGAGTTCCTGGCCGGCTTCGACGTCTGCGTGGCCTCCGTGCACTCGCACTTCGCCCTGGACCGGGCCGCCCAGACCCGTCGGCTGATCCGCGCCTGCGAGAACCCGTACGTGCACGTCATCGGCCACCTCACCACCCGCCGGATCGGTCGGCGCGGGCCGATCGACGTCGATCTGGACGCGGTGTTCGAGGCCGCCGCGCGCACCGGCACCGCGATCGAGATCAACAGCTCCCCGCAGCGGCTCGACCTGCGCGACGAGGACGTGCTGCGGGCCAGGCGGCACGGCGTGCGGTTCGCGATCGACAGCGACGCGCACGCCACCGGCCACCTCGCCTACCCGCGCTACGGCATCGGCACGGCGCAGCGCGGCTGGCTCACCGCCGAGGACGTGGTCAACACCTGGACGTGGCAGAAGCTGAAGCGCTTCCTCCGCAAGGACGCGGTGCCGAAGTAGGCCCGGCCTGGCCCGCAGGAGCCGACCGCGCCCGCCGAAACGTCACTCCCCCGCGAAGGCCACCCCGCCGCGACCGGCCTGAACGTCACTCCCCATCGCGGCCCGGCCTGAATGTCACTCCCCGCCGCAGGAGGCCCCTGGCGAGGCCAGCACCCGGGCCGCGCTGCGGTGCCCGAGCCCGGCCGCGCGCCCGAGGTCGCCGGTGTCCAGGAACCCGGCCAGGAACCCCGCCGCGAAGGCGTCCCCGGCCCCGGTGAGGTCGCGCACCTCCGCCACCGGCGGCACCGGCACCATGACCAGCGGCTCACCCGGCACGTCGACGGCGGTCGGCTCGGCACCGGCCTTGGTGACCACCGTGGTGGCCGCCAGCCGGGCCCGCTCCGGCCCGGGCAGGCCGCCCACCAGCAGCCCGAGGAACTCCGACTCGGAGCGGTTGGCGAAGACGAAGGTCGGCGCCAACCCGGCCAGCAGGGCGAGGAAGCGCTCCCGGCCGAACCTCTCCAGCATGCCGGTCGAGGAGGCGTCCACCGAGGTGGTGCCGCCCCGCCGGACCCTGGCGAGCGCGTCCACCGCCGTGCTGCCGACCGGCTCGCCGTCGAAGGAGTAGGCCGGCACGTGCAGGTGGGTCAGTCCGGTCAGCCACGCGTCCGGGACCCGCTCCAGCAGCGTGGCGGCGCCCCGGTCGGGCAGCATGGTCCGCTCGCCGTCCGGGTCGATCAGCACCACGACGCTGCCGGTCCGGCCGCGCCGGGAGACCCGTACGTCGACGCCGTGGCCGGTCAGTTCGGCGACGACGCCGTCCCCGACCGCGTCCTCGCCGACGCAGCCGAGGAAGCGGGCCGGGTACCGCCCGGCGGCGAAGCGGGCGACGTTGGCCGCGCTGCCGCCGCGCCGCCGGAAGACCCGGGCACCGGAGTCGGTGCCGTGCCGCAGCGGGCCCTCGGCCCAGACCACGATGTCCTCGACGAGGTCGCCGAGCACCCCCAGCACGGCTCAGGCCCCGGTCTCGGCGGCAGCCGCCGGGGCCGGCCCGGCGGCCGGAGCGCCACCGGCCGAGGCGGCGCCGGCCGGAGCGTCGACCACAGGAGCAGCGCCGGAGCCCCCCGCCGCACCCGACGCACCCGACGCACCCGACGCGGCCAACGCCGCCGCGATCTCCCCGCCCAGCCGGACGTTGCCCCGGTACACCTCGACGTTGACCTCCAGGCTGCGCCCGCCGGTGTCCCGCTGGATGAAGTCGAGCAGGAACGGCGTGGCGGCGTTGCCGGTGACGCCCAGGCGCTCGGCCTCGGCCCAGGCGCGGGCCAGGATGCCGTCCAGCTCCTCCGGCGGCAGCTGCTCGGCCGGGTCCACCGGGTTGGCGATCAGGACCGCCTGCGGCAGGCCGAGCCGGTCCCGGGACTCGATGACCCTGGCGGCCTGCTCGGGCGAGTCCACGCTGAAGTTGATCTCGTGGCCGGAGTCGGTGACGTAGAAGCCGGGGTACTTGCGGGTGCGGTAGCCGATGACCGGGACGTTGTAGGTCTCGAAGCGCTCCAGGGTGGCCCGGATGTCGAGGATGGACTTCACGCCCGCGCTGACCACGGTGACCGGGGTGGCGGCCAGGGTGGTGAGGTCGGCCGACTCGTCGAAGCTCTCCGAGGCGCCGAGGTGCACGCCGCCGAGGCCGCCGGTGGAGAACACCCGGATGCCCGCCCGGTGGGCGAGGAAGGCGGTGGCGGCGACGGTGGTGCCGCCGTGCCGGCCGAGCGCGGCGACCACCGGGAGGTCGCGCAGGCTCACCTTGTCCAGGCCGTCGGCGGCGGACAGTTCGGTGATCTGCTCGGTGCTCAGCCCGACCGTGGGCACCCCGGTGTGCACCCCGATCGTGGCCGGGACGACGCCCGCCGCCCGCAGCTGCCGCTCCGCCTCCAGCGCGACGGCCAGGTTGCGGGGCCGCGGCAGCCCGTGGGTGAAGATGGTCGACTCCAGGGCGACCACCGGCCGGCCGTCGGCGACGGCCCGGGCGACCTCCTCGGAGACCTGGACGGCGGGAGCGGCGCTGGGGGGAAGTCCGGTCATGATGCGAACCCTCTGTGAGGCTGCCACTGCGGTGGGGCAGCATGCCGTTCAGCGTATGGACGGTTCACATCGGAATCCAGAATGAGTCCTGAGGTTTCCGATAGGCCCTCACCTATCGGTTCGCCTACCCTGACCTCCATGGCTCTCACCTTGCGTCAGCTGCAGGTCTTCCTGGCCGTCGCCGAGACGCTGCACTTCGGACGGGCCGCCGAGCGGCTGCACATCTCGCAGCCGACGGTCAGCCAGGAGGTCGCCCGGCTGGAGCGGACCGTCGGCGTCGAGCTGTTCGACCGCAGCCGCCGCTCGGTCGCGCTCACCGAGGCCGGCGAGGTGATGGCCGCCGAGAGCGCCCGGCTGCTCCGGCAGGCCGAGACGCTGCTGACCCGGGTGCGGCTGCACGAGGAGTCCCGGCTGGGCACGGCCCGGATCGTCGCCTCGCCGAGCGTGGTGAACCGGCTGCTGCCCGCCGTGGTCAGCCGGGCCGAGCAGGAGCTGCCCGCGCTCGACACCGCCGAACTCGCCGTGGACACCGGGCAGGTCTCCGCCACCCTGGCCACCGAGCTGGCCGACATCGGGCTCGGCCGCTTCCTGGACGAGGTGGACGGCTACCGGCTGGAGCGGATCGCCGACGAGCCGGTGCTGGTCGCGCTCGGCCGGCAGCACCCGCTGGCCGGCCGCACCGGCCTGCGGCTGGCCGAACTGCGCGACCTGCCCCTGCTGTTGTGGCCGCGCGAGCAGCACCCCCGCTACTACGACCACGTGCTCGGCCTGTGCGCGGAGCACGGCGTGGACCCGCCGGTGCTGGTCAGCCCGCCGCGGATCGTCGGCTCCCGGCTCTACCTGCTCGCCCGCAACCGCGCCTTCTCGCTGGTGCCCGCCTCGATGGCCGGCCACCTCACCGAGGACGTGGCCACCGTACGGCTGGAGGGGCGGGCCACCCTGCCGCTGGAGATGCAGTGGCGGACGGACGACCGGCGGCCCCGGCTGGCCTCGCTGCGGGACCTGATCCGGCAGGAGGCCGCGGAGCTGGAGCGCTGCTGAGCCGACCCGCCCGCACCCGAAGGAGGGTCGCCGCGCATCCCTGCCGGTCCTCGCGCATCCCTCCCGGTCGTCGCGAATCCTTGACGCTCGTCGCGAATCTTTGCCGGTCGTCGCGAATCCTTGACGCCAACATGCCACCCCCGGAAGGATTCCCGGATCATCCGACCGGCCCGCGGCACCCGCCCGCGGGCCGCCCGACCCCGGGAACCCGCCTTGGCCCTGCGCCCGTTGCTCCGCCGCGCCGCCGGTCTGATCGGCGCCGCCGTCCTCACCCTGGCCGGCACCCTCACCGCCGCCGCCCCGGCCCGTGCCGACTTCGGCACCGACTACCACGACCCGCTCACCGCCACCAAGCCGCTCACCCGCCCCGACACCCGCTCCTGCACCGTCGAAGTGATGCACGAGCGCGAGTTCCGCAACGGGTACGGCAACCCGCCGGACACCCCGTACGACGCCACCCTCACCCCGCCCGCCGACTGCGCCGGCCCCTGGTCGGCGGTGGTCCTGGACCTCCACGGACGGGTCGCCGGGCGGCAGTTCGACCGGATCTTCAGCGTCCGGGTCGGCGGCGTCCAGGTGCTGCTCTCCTCCACCCCGGAGCCGTCCAAGGAGGGCATCGCCTGGAGCGTCGAGCGCGACGTCACCCGCTACGCCCCGCTGTTCGCGGACGGCCCGCAGCAGTTCTCCTTCGACCTCGCCAACGTCACCGACGCCACCTACACCGGCGTCTTCACGATCAGCGCGAGCCTGACCTTCTACACCGCGGACGACCGCCATCCGGCCGCCCGCACCGCCGACCGGCTGCTCACCACCGGGCCGTTCGGGCTCACCCAGGCCGCCCCCTCCGCCGGGCGCGACCTCACCTTCCCGCAGAACCTCGAACGCCTCACCGCCGAGGTCTACGCCCGGGGCGGCGGCGCCTGCGAGGAGTTCGCGTACGCCTCCGCGCCGGACGCCTTCGCCGCCGCCAACCCGGGCACCGGCATCTGCGGCAAGGGCCCGTTCCGCGAGCTGCGGCTGACCGTGGACGGCCGGGTGGCCGGCGCGGTCTGGCCGTACCCGGTGATCTACACCGGCGGCTGGGACCCGCTGCTCTGGCGGCCCGTGCCCGGCGTGTTCGCCTTCGACCTGCCCGCCTACCGGCTCGACCTCACGCCGTACGTCGGGCTGCTGCTGGACGGCCGGCCGCACACCGTGGGCGTCGTCGTGAACACCGCCGAGGCGCAGAGCAACGACGTCTGGACCGGCCAGGTCAACCTGTTCGCCGAGACCGACCACGGCTCCGCCCGCACCACCGGGCAGCTCACCGACCACCGGGTCGCCCCGGAGGCCGCCGTCGCCACCGACCTCGCCGACCACGGCGGCGGCAGCGGCGACTGGACGGTCACCGCCGCCCGCGACGACCTCGCCCGGGGCTGGGTGCAGACCTCGCACGGCCGGATCACCACCGAGGTCCGCGACGAACTCGCCTTCCGCTCCACCCAGCGGCTGCGCGACGGCGGGAACGACCTGACGCTGCACAACGGCACCGACCTCACCCGCACCACCGCCTCCTGGGGCGGCGGCCCGCACCGCACCACCACCGTGCACGAGGGCGAACCGCTGGACGTCAGCTACCGGGTGAGCCGTGACGAGGCCGGCAACACCGACCAGAGCACCGCGATGGACCTCGGCTACCACCGCGAGTCCACCGCGGCGACCGGCGGCCACGTCACCGAGCGCTCCACCGTCGACCACACCCTGCGCCCCACCGCCCGGCGGCACGACGGGGACCGCACCGTCCGGACCGGCAGCAGCACCGAGGAGTACCGCAGCACCGGGCCCGAGGGGCCGTACCAGCGGACGCTGAGCTTCGTGGACGGCTGGCCGCGCCCCTGAGGACCGCTCCCCGCCCCCTCCGGAGCCCGGGTTCCGCTCCTCCGGTGCCCGAGTTGCGAAAATTGGTGGGATTCATGCCGTTGACCCCTGGTGCACAGCCCGTAGGAGGCGCATGATGGGAAGTGGACCTGCGAGGTGAAGGAAGTTCGACCGCAGGAGGCAGTGGCGACGGATCGAGACGGATCAGGGTCTGCCGCTGGAACTACCTCGGTCGACGATCGAACTACCGGCCGGAGGACATCACGTCCGGAGGCCACCCCCACCTCGTAGGTTCCGCGCGTCCACGGAGCATCCCCTCGGCCCCGTGGGCGCGCTCCCGTCTTCACCCGCCCCGGCCGCACGCCCCGCGGCCTCCCGCGCCCGCGCCCGCGGCTACCGCGCGTCCGCCCAGCCCATCTCCCAGGCGTGCACCGCGATCCCGACCCGGTTCGCCACCCCGAGCTTGCGCTGGATGCTGGCGACGTGGGTCTTCACCGTCCCCGGCGAGATGAACAGCTGCGCGGCGATGTCCGCGTTGGTGCGGCCCGCCGCGACGTGCCCGGCGATCTCCACCTCCCGCTCGGTCAGCGGCACCACCGGCGCCGACCGCCGGCGCTCCGGGCGGCGCGGCTCCGTCACCTGCCGCAGCAGCCGGACGGTGACCGACGGGCTGATCAGGCTCTCCCCGTCCGCCGCCGCCCGTACCGCCTCGGCCAGCAGGGACGGGCCGGAACGCTTCAGCAGGAAGCCGGACGCCCCGTGCCGCAGGGCCGGGTACACGTACTCGTCCAGGTCGAAGGTGGTCAGCACCACCACCCGCACCGGCTCCGCCGCCCCCGGCCCGGCCAGCCGCCGGGTCAGCTCCAGCCCGTCCATCCGCGGCATCCGGATGTCCACCAGCGCGACGTCCGGCCGCAGTTCGGCCGCCAGCTCCCACGCGGCCAGCCCGTCCGCCGCCTCCCCCACGACCTCGATGTCCGGCTGGGCCGTCAGGATCCGCCGCACACCGCGCCGGACGGCCTCCTGGTCGTCCGCGATCAGGGTGCGGATCACCCGCGGGGCCTCGCCGTTCGTACTCGTCACGCCCAGCAGTCTGGCGCACGGCCGCCGGACGGGAAAGTTCACGCGGCGGCACCGGCGCGGTTCACCTTCGTCCGGTGGGCTGGCCGCCATGAACGATTCCAGTGGACGTCCCTCCGTCAGCCGGCGCGGGCTCCTGGCCGGCGCGACCGGCGTCGGCCTCGGCGGTGCCGTGTCCCTCTCCGGCCTCCCGGCCACCCCCGCCGCCGCCTCCCCGGTGCTGTGGCAGCGGCCGGGCCGCTCCGGCGCGCCGCGCGTGGCCGGGCTGCACCTCCAGTTCGGTTCGGACGCCTCGCGCGAGGTGGTGGTCTCCTGGCACACCACCAGGTCCGTCGGCAACCCGCGGGTGATGTACGGGACTTCGAACGGCGGCTTCGGCCGGACGGTCCAGGCCGCGACCCGCAGCTACCGGGACGCCGCCTCCGGCACCGAGGTCCAGGTGCACCACGCGCGGCTGACCGGCCTGCACGCCGACACGGACTACGTCTACGCCGCCGTCCACGACGGCACCACCCCCGAGCTCGGCACCGTCCGCACCGCCCCGCGCGGCCGGTCCGCCTTCACCTTCACCAGCTTCGGCGACCAGGGCACCCCCACCCTCGGCCGGAAGACCGCCAGCGGCTACGTCAACGACAACCTCGGCAGCCCCGCCGCCGGCGACACCACCGCCGGGGTCGAGCGGATCGCCCCGCTGTTCCACCTGCTCAACGGCGACCTCTGCTACGCGAACATCGCCACCGACCGGGTCCGCACCTGGTCCGACTGGTTCGAGAACAACAGCCGTTCGGCCCGCCACCGCCCCTGGATGCCCGCGGCCGGCAACCACGAGAACGAGAAGGGCAACGGACCGATCGGCTTCGGCGCCTACCAGGCGTACTTCGAGCTGCCGGACGCTCGCTCCGACGCGGAGACGCGCGGCCTGTGGTACGCGTTCACGGCCGGCTCGGTGCGGGTGATCAGCCTCAACAACGACGACGTGGCGTACCAGGACGGCGGCAACAGCTACGTCCACGGCTACTCCGGCGGCGCCCAGCAGCGCTGGCTGGAGCGGGAGTTGATCGCGGCCAACGCGGACCCGGGGATCGACTGGATCGTGGTCTGCATGCACCAGGTGGTGATCTCCACGGCCGACAAGTTCAACGGCGCCGACCTCGGCATCCGCGAGTCCTGGGTGCCGCTGTTCGACCGGTACGGGGTGGACCTGGTGGTCTGCGGCCACGAGCACCACTACGAGCGCTCGCACCCGATCCGCGGCCAGCAGCCGACCGACACCCGCACGCCGATCCCGGTCGCCACCGGCACCGAGACCATCGACACCACCAAGGGCACCGTCCACATGGTCATCGGCGGCGGCGGCACCTCGGCCCCGTCCAACCAGCTCTTCTTCGAACCCGCCAAGGCCCGGGTGATCACCGGCGTCGGCGCCGCCGACCCGGCCACCGGCAAGCGCCCCCCGGTGTACGTGATCGAGGACGCCCCCTGGTCCGCCTTCCGGGACGCCGACAACCCGTACGGCTTCGCCTCCTTCGACGTCGACCCGGGCGGCCGCGACGGGCGGACCACCATCGGCGTCACCTACTACTCCGTCAGCGGCCCGTACGGGGAGCTGGTCCCGGTCGACCGCTTCACCCTGACCCGCCCGCGCGGCACCCGCGGCGGCGGCCGGGGGCACTGACCCCGGCGCTCGCTGGGACCTCGTCGACCGGGCTCGAAGCGGCGCCCCCCCCCCCCGGGGCGCCGCCCGGGGGGCGCCCCCGGCCCCCCGGGGGGGGCCGGCGCCCCCCCCGCCCCCGGGCGGGGCCCGGCCCGCGGGGCGCCCCCCCCCCCGGGGGGGGGGGGCGGCGGG
>NZ_JBEXJK010000294.1:0-10310 GCF_040609095.1 Kitasatospora sp. NPDC004799 | reverse complement strand
AGATCGAACCACGCGGCCCCATCGAGACCGAAGCAGCCCGCCGCCTCGCCGACGACCTCAAGCACCAGTAGTCACCCGATTACCCAACACTCTCTGAGGACGTCCTGCCCCGCCTTGCGTGCGTCGCGGTCGGACAGGACCGCCTGCCAGAGCATGACGTAGTCGATCCGGGTGGCGGGCGTGGTCACGGCCAGCCTCAGGAGCCGGGGCAGCCCGCCTTCGGCAGCCGATTCGTCGTGCCGCGCGGCGCAGGCTCGCAGGAAGGCTGCTTCGGCCGTGCTGCGGTCGCGGGCTCCTGTTTGACACCAGGACCGGAGCGCCGAGAGGACGGTCGGGGCGGCCGCACTGACCAGCAGGTTCTCGAGAGTCTGGGTGGCGGCGGAGAGCAGTTGCTTCCGGTCGGGGTCCGTGGTCGGGCCCTGAAGGGGGACGGAGCCGACGATCAGGCCGAGGTCCCGTATTGCCGCCGCCGGCATGGCGGGTCCAATCAGGGAGTAGGTACGGGCGGCGGTCCAGCGTCGTCCGGTGCTGCCTTCCCGACTCCACTGATTTAGCAGTCTTCGGACCACACCGGACTGGCCGCCCTCGAAGGTTGCCGCGAGCGCCCAAGCGGCCTGTTGCCGCTGGCGCAGCTGCTCGGCCTCGGCCCAGGGCGAGAAGAACCTCTCGACGGCGTAAGGGAAGTCGGCGATGGCGATGGTGCCCACTCCGACCGCAGAGCGGAGGCGAATTTCGGCCGACGGTGCGGAGCCCAGGGCGACGAGCCAGTCCACGAGCGGGGCCCGGGCCGCGGGGTGGGTCGTCCAGACATACGTCAGCACGGTGGCCCACAGACTGCTGTCCCGGAAGGCGACCAAGGTCTGTGGGATGGCGCCCCACGGACTCTCAACCGTGCTCGTGTACTCGTGCGCACGGGCCATCTGGAGCCGGTTCTCTCGCGATGCGCCGAACACCGGCAGGCCGGTGGGCTCCGACGGGGCCTCGACTGCACGGAACAGGTGGAACAGTCGATCGCTATGGTCCGCCACCAGGGGGTAGGGCGAGTGGTCGAGAACCGCGAGTACCAGGAGGAAGGCCTTGTCTCTGAGGTCTGGGCCGTCTCCTCGGAACCACGCGTCGACCACGAGTTCCGCCGCCGCCCGGCCGTATGCGGTGAGGTCCTCGGCCGTCACCCTGCCTGTCGCATGGGAATGCAGGAGACGCGCGAAGCCTGCGGCTTCCTTCGGGGTGGGTCTGTTACCCAGGTAGGCAGTGACCTCGGGGAGCTTCAGCAGCTCTGCGTAACTGGTCCCGGACGGCGAAGGGTCCGCTTCGAGGAGGGCTTCCAGGTGGGCTCGGACGACCCGTCCGGGTTCAGGTGCCTCCCACGGGATCAGGGGAACACTGTCGAGGATGGTTCCGGGCTCGGCGGTGATCACGAGGTACCCGCCGTACTGGTTCAGGTGCCGGCGCATGGCGTGGATGTGGACGTCGCGCAGTGGGGCACTCCGACCGGTCAACGGGTCGGCGATCAGGTGACCCCACCCCGGTCGTAGCAGTTCACCGAGCGAGTCGGGTTCCGTGTCCGGATCGATCATGACGACCTGGGAGGGGGCGAGCTGGTCCAGCATCCTGATGGCGGCCGTACGCCGGCCGCTTCCCCGGTGGCCGCAGAGAACGAGCACCGGATCCTTCTCCAGCAGGCTGAGGTGGGCTTCGTCGTACTGGCGAGACGGGCTGAACGCCTTGGCCACCGCCCGTACGTGGTCGGCAGACAGCGGCCCGGACGCGATTCGGTCCCGGTGGAGGCGGGAGTGAAGGTGGATATCGATGTTGTTCTTGTCGCCGCCGACCAAGTCACCGGAGAAGGAAGCGTCCCGTAGGACGTTTCCCTTTAGGGCGAGGAGATGAGGCGCCAGCGACCGCAGCTGCTCGAACGCCTCCCAGGCCTCCGGTGCCTCCTGGTCGGCGGCGTCGGGAGACTCGGAGCCAACTGCATCTGCGGAGGCCTCGTGCTGCTCCGTGCTCACTGCTGTGCACTCCGTCCGGTGTCTTGGGGCACCGGTCCGAGGTATTTGTGGCCCGCCACGGCGTCACCCGCGACATGGGCACCGGCGCCAAAGAAGAAGTTCCCCGATCCGATGTGCATCGTCGGTAGGACGCCGTCCGCGGATGGGGACGCCTGGTCGATCGGCGCGGACGAAGCGCTCGCCGGAGAGGTGTGATCGTCGACGGGCCGTCCGGCGGCCGGGGCGGACCAGATGCGCCTCGGATCGTGGATCCACCCGGTGACGTCGCCCTCCTTCGTGTGCGCAACGAAGCGATGGAAGTGCTCGGCCCGGATACCGGGGTGCCGGTGCCGAACCACCCCGCGGTGCACGGTGTCGGAGACGCAGAGCACGCTCGACTCCCTGGTGGATTCCAGGGCTGCGCGGAGCTGTTGGGTGCCGAGCAGCCGGAACGCCTCGACGAGGTCGGCACCGATGGCTCCCTCCTCGTCGAGGGTGACCTCTCCGGAGTGCACCACGATGCGCAGCCTGACCTGGACGCTTGCGCTCGCTAGCCGGTTGCCGTCGTAGAGCTGCTCGGGCGTATGGGAGAGCAGGGCCCGAATGAGCTGGGGCTTGGGGACTGACGGGTCGATCAGGACGAACACACCGTCGCCCCGGTCCTCCATCCGGTACTCCGAGGCTTCGATCGAGGACTCGGCGAGGGTGCTGCGTAGCACCGAGTACATCATCCGCCGTAGGACGGCGACCTCGACGTCGGATCTCCGACCCGATCCTTCGATGTCGAGAACGAGGATCGTCCTATTGGTGGGTCCGGACAATGAAGCCTCCTCATGGCGCAGTGCGCTGGCGGGTGTTCGCGTGCCACAGCAGGATTCCGTGGGCGCTTACAGGTGGACCAGGGCATTCGCCCCACCACGGGTGTGACCGAATGCTCAATTCGCCCCGACCTGCCGGAGCTTCTCCGGTTGGCGGACGATGAGTACCCGGCCTCGGACCTCCACGATCTGCCGCTCGCGCAGTTCGCCGAGTAGTCGCGTGACGGCCTCGCGGGAAGCGCCGACCGAGCCGGCGATCTCGCTGCGGGTGAGCGGGACCCGGATGGCGACCCCCTCGGGCACTGGCTCCCCGTGGGAGGCGGCGAGTTCCAGCAGCAACCGGGCGAGTCGCTGACGAACCGTGCAGGAGGCGTACTCGAGCCGCTTCCGGTCGCCTGCGACGAGCCGACCGGTCATCAGCCGGAGTAGCTGTAGGGCAGCCTGCGGCTGTGCCGAAAGGAACGAGGTGAAGTCTGATTCCCGGATCGACAGGGCCTGTACTGCTTCAAGTGCTGTGACGGTCGCGGAGCGGGACGAGGCGTTCACTGCGGAGGTCTCGCCCACGATGTCACCGGGGCCACGGAGGGCGAGCAGGGCTTCGTAGCCGGTGCCGGAGCTGGAGGTGACCTTCAACCAGCCGCGCATGATCAAGAGGACGTGGGTGGCATGTTCTCCCTCCCGGATCACCACCGAGCGAGCCGGGTACTGGACCGCAGTGCCGAGTGCCAGCAGCGAGGCACGGGCATCGGCGTCGAGCCGGGCGAGGAACGGGACCTTGTCGTCCAGCCTGTCGGGCACCAAGGGGGCGCTGGACACCCCCGCCATTTGATTACGCACAGTTACCCCCTGATCGGTTCAGAGGTATTTGTACACCATCAAGTGGCAGGCCGTTATTCCATGATCACTAAGGGTGGTGGTTGGAGCGTGGCGGCCCCGGCCGGAGTCGGCGGAGGGTCCACCCGTGGCCGAGCGGCCGGGTGTGGAGGGTGAGGAGTTCGGCGGCGCGGCGGTAGGAGAGGCGGGCGCGGCCGGTGTGGGGGCAGCGGTCGCGGGCCGGGGTGCCGGCGGGGGCGCGGCGGTCGGTGAGGAAGAGCGGGCCGCCGGCGCGGCCGGCGATCAGGAGCGGGAGGAGCCGGGCGGTGCCGGACTGCCAGTGGAGGGCGGCGTACCCGGGGAGGGTGCGGCGGCGGGGCAGGTCGAGGTGGTCGGTGTCCAGGGCGAGGACGGTCTCGATCGGGGCGCCGGACTCGTGCAGCAGGTGCCAGAGCGCCTGTTCGCGCAGCGGCGCGCGGAGGGCGAACAGTGCGCGCAGCTCCTCGGGGCCCAGCGGCCCCGCGTCCGCCGCGGGGGCGGGCAGCGGCCGGAGGAGCAGGTCGGCGGTCGGGTCGCCGGCGAGCCAGCCCCGGGCCCGCCACCAGGCCACGGCCGCGCGCAGGGTGGAGAGTTCCCGGTTGAGGGTGCGCGGGTCGGTGTCGGCTCCGCGCCGGGCGGCGGCGGCGCGGAGCCGCTCGGCGGCGTCCGGGTGGTCGAGCAGTGCGAGCGGCAGGACGGGCGGCCGGGCCCGCCGCCGTTCGGGGCCGGTGGGGGCGGGCCGGTCGGCGAGTGCCCAGGCCCAGGTGTTCAGCGCGATCCGGTAGATCCGCCGGGAGCCGTCGGCGAGCCCGGCGGCGGCCAGGTACCGCTCGACGGCGACGGCGTACTCGACCGGCGGAAGTCCTGCCGCACTTTCTGTCCCGACCGTCACGACCGACCGCCTTCTTCCGCAGTAAATGAATTCCGTCCAGCCGCCAGGACCTTAGCCGAGATTCGCGGTAAAGGGCAGATGGGAGGCCCTGGGGAAGCGAATTTACTGCGGCAGTGTGGCAGCCCTGAGAAATTGACTCCAAAAGACTCAACTTTTTCCCCGGAATCCCTTGAACCGCGCCCCGCCGAACCGCAGACTTGCTGCGCATGGCAGTTCAGACCGAACGGATCCCCGCCCGCAGAAGGCGTCTGGGAGACCGTCTCGCCGTGCTCGGCGAGCGCGAATTCACGTGGTTCTTCATCGGGTACACGACCTCCCTGATCGGCTCCTCGATGGCGCCGGTCGCGGTCGCCTTCGCGGTGCTCGACGGCGGTGGCGGCAGCGGCAGCGGAGGCAGCGGCACCGACCTGGGGTGGGTGATGGCGGCCCGGATCCTCCCGGTGGTGCTGGTGCTGCTGGCCGGCGGGGTGATCGCGGACCGGCTCGGCAGCCGCCGGGTGATGCTGGGCTCGGACCTGCTGCGCGGCGTGGTCCAGGCGCTGTTCGCCGGGCTGCTGGCGGCCGGGCACGCGCCGGTCTGGGCGATGGTCGCGCTGGTGGCGGTCTGGGGCGTCGGCGAGGGGCTGTTCATGCCGGCCTTCGGCGCGATCGTGCCCGACCTGGTGCGCCGCAAGGAGCTGATGGCGGACGCCAACACCCTGCTGGGACTGTCCCGTTCGGTGTCCACCGTGGTCGGCCCCGCCGCCGCCGGCCTGGTGACCGCCGCCTGGGGCCCGGCGACGGTGCTGCTGGTCGACGCGGTGACGTACGGCGTCGGCGCGTTCGCGCTGGCCAGGCTGCGGCTGCCGGTGCGGCCGGCGCCGAGCGGCGGCGAGTCGATGATCCGGGACGTCCGGGACGGCTGGTCGGAGTTCGTCTCCCGCCCGTGGCTGTGGATCACCACCGTGCAGATGGGCCTGTTCAACCTGCTGGTCTGGGCCCCCTTCCTGGTGCTCGGCCCGCTGCTCGCGCAGCAGGGTCTGGGCGGCGCCCGCGCCTGGGGCCTGGTGATGGGCGGGTACGGCGCCGGCGCGGTGCTCGGCGGCCTGCTGATGCTCGGCCGGGCGCCCGGCCGTCCGCTCGCGGTGGCGTCCGTGGCGGCGCTGGCCTGGGCGGTGCCCTCCGGGGCGCTCGCGGCCGGTGCGGGGCTGCCCTGGGTGGCCGCCGGCGCCGTGGTGGCCGGGGTCGGCTCGGCGGTCTGCGGGACGCTCTACAACACCACCACGCAGAAGTGGGTTCCGGTGGAACTGCTCGGCCGGATGACGGCCTTCGGGGTGCTGGGCTCCTTCGCGCTCGGGCCGCTCGGGCTGGCGGCGGCCGGTCCGCTGGCCGGCCGGTTCGGCGCGGACACCGTGCTGCTGCTCGGGGCGGTCTGGCAACTGGCCGCAGGGGCCGTAGTGTTGGCCGTGCCGGCGGTACGGAACCGCCGCTGGGAGGAGGGCCCGGACAGCTGACCGACCCCTCGGACGGCTCCGGGGCGCACCCCCGGCCCACCGCGCACCGCGCCCGGCCGGCCCCGGAGCGCGACCGGCTGCCCCTCCCGCGCACGCACACCTCCGCGGCGGGCGGGGCGGCCCACCCGGTCGTACGGTGGAGGCGGGGGTGACGGAGGAGGTCGATCATGCCCGGCTCGCTCACCATCAGCCATCACGAGTCCGCGGTCACCCTGGACCACACGGACGCGGAGCGGCTCGCCACCGTCCTGGCGGAACTGGCGTACCTGCTGGAGATCCCGGGGCCGAACCGGATCAACGACGAACAGCTCGCCGTGCTGTGCGAGGGCCGCGCCCCGGACCGCGCCGGTCTGGTGCACTGGTGCGCGTCGAACGTCCGCGGGCTGAAGGGGCAGCTCTGACCGGAGCCGCCCGGGCTGTCGGCCGCCCGCCGTACGATGGCGCGCGGGGCGGGGACGCCCCCCGGGTGCCGGGGTGGCCGGCGGCCGGTCCGGCGGAGGGTGGGGGCCCGAGCGTGCCGCAGTCCTGGTCGATGTCCTGGCTGACCGTGCCCACGCCGCTGCCCAGCGGGCCGATGCGGATCGCGGTGACGCCGCTCGGCGTGGCCTCGGCCGGTTACACCGGGCCGCGCGAGGGCGAGGGGCCGGTGTGCACCGACGAGTCGAAGATCGCCGCCGTCACCGAGCGGATCGGCGCCTACCTGGCGGGCCGCACCCGGGAGTTGGGCCTGCCGATCGACTGGAGCCTGAGCTCCGGCCCGCATCGGACGGTGCTGCAGACGCTCTGGCGCGAGGTGCCGTACGGCCGGACCGTGACCTACGGCGAACTGGCCGCCCGCAGCGGGGTGTTCGAGGACGTCACGGAACCCGGGCTGGCCGCTCGCACGGTCGGGCAGATGATGGCGGCCAACCCCGTCCCGCTGCTGGTGCCCTGCCACCGGGTGGTGGCGGCGGACGGGATCGGCGGCTTCGGCGGCGGCCGGGTCGGGATCGAGGTGAAGCGCTGGCTGCTCACCCTGGAAGGCGTGCTGGAGCCGACCCTCGACTGGAACGGCCCGCTGTAGCGGCGGCGGCGGCGGCGGCGCGGCGTGGGCGCGGGCGGGGCGTGGGCGTGGGCGTGGGGGGCGCGGGCACGGATCGCGGCGAGGGGTGGCGCCGAGCGGGGCGCGCATGCGGGAGGATAGGGCGCGCGGCACCCCCATTTGTTCGAATAGATAGTCGAACAATATCGATCGGGTGATCTATTCGTACTATTTGTTTGAGCATTCCGAACCACTCGAACGAGTGATTGCGGGATGCCCTCGCATGGGCCCACCATGAAGCTGCAACACGCATGCGCAAGGCGACACTTCATCGGGATATGCGAAGGGCCCCCCTCATGTCGACCGAAACCAATGCCGGTATTCCAGCGCCCGGTGCGCAATCGGAGCTCCGGCAGCAGCAGAGCCTGAGCACGGCGGGCGCGCGGAACCTCGCGACGACCACCAAGTCCGCGCCGCAGATGCAGGGCATCAGCCCGCGCTGGCTGCTCAGGAAGCTGCCCTGGGTGCAGGTGTCCGGCGGTACCTACCGGGTGAACCGCCGCCTGCGCCACTCGGTCGGCCGCGGCCGGGTGAGCTTCGTCAAGACCGGCGCCGAGGTGCGGATCGTCCCGCCCACGCTGGCCGAGGTGCCGGTGCTGCGCGGCTTCCAGGACGAGGCCCTGCTGGAGGAGCTGGCCGCGCGCTTCGTCCAGCGGGACTTCGCCGCGGGCGACGTCCTGGTCCAGGCCGGTGCGCCGGTCACCGAGGTGTTCCTGATCGCGCACGGCAAGCTCGACCGGCTGGGCACCGGCAAGTACGGCGAGGAGACGGTGGTCGGCACCCTCGCCGACGGCGACCACCTCGGCGACGAGGCCATCCGGCAGGACGGCGGCGACTGGCCGTACACCGTCCGCGCCGCGACCTCCGGCACCGTGCTGTCGCTGTCCTGGCCCGCCTTCCAGGAGCTGCACGACCGCTCCGAGGCGCTCCAGCTCCAGGTCATCGAGTACCTGAACGGCTTCCAGCAGGCGCAGAACAAGCACGGCGAGGCCGCGATCGACCTCTCCGCCGGCCACGAGGGCGAGTACGAGCTGCCCGGCGCCTTCGTCGACTACGAGCTCAAGCCGCGCGAGTACGAGCTGAGCGTCGCGCAGACGATCCTCAAGGTGCACACCCGGGTCGCCGACCTCTACAACCAGCCGATGAACCAGACCGAGCACCAGCTCCGGCTGACCATCGAGGCCCTGCGCGAGCGCCAGGAGCACGAGCTCGTCAACAACCCCGAGTTCGGCCTGCTCAGCAACGCCGCGTACGACCAGCGGTTCCAGACGCACTCCGGCCCGCCCACCCCGGACGACATGGACGAGCTGCTCAGCCGCCGCCGCGGCACCCGGATGTTCCTGGCCCACCCCAGGGCCATCGCCGCCTTCGGCCGGGAGCTCAACAAGCGCGGCCTCTACCCGGGGACGGTCGAGGTCGAGGGCAAGCAGGTCATGTCCTGGCGCGGGGTGCCGGTCTTCCCGTGCAACAAGATCCCGATCGTCGGGAGCACCAGCTCGATCCTCGCGATGCGAACCGGCGAGGACAACCAGGGCGTCATCGGTCTGCACCAGACCGGAATTCCGGACGAATACCAGCCGAGCCTTTCGGTGCGGTTCATGGGAATCGACGAGAAGGCCATCATTTCCTACCTGGTGAGCGCCTACTACTCCGCCGCGATCCTGGTGCCGGACGCGGTCGGCGTCCTGGAGAACGTGGACATCGCGCAGTACTGACGTTCCGCGGGGCCGGGTCGCGGAGCCCGCGCCGTGCGCCGGGGCCGCCCACCGGCCCCCGGCCGGACGGCGCGCCGTGGCGCGTACGGGCCCGGCCTGAGCCGGCCGGGAGCGGTGAACGGCCGCGCCCGGCCCCGCGGCGCAACCCCGGTCCGCCGTCGGCGGGCCGTCCCACGACAGGCGCCCGACAGGGGGAGACACCCATGACGAGTCCCACGCTGGAGCGGGACCACAAAGAGGGGCACGAGGCGGCGGACATCCTCGCCCGGACCCGTGCCCTGGTCGACCCGGTCCTGCGGGCCGCCGTCGACTCGCTGCCCGGCACCATGCGCAAGGTGGCCGGTTACCACTTCGGCTGGTGGGAGGCGGACGGCACTCCCGCCGAGGCCTCCGCCGGCAAGGCGATCCGGCCGGCCCTGGTCCTCGCCGCCGCCCAGGCCCTGGGCGGCAAGCCCGACGAGGCCGTCGCCGCGGCCGCCGCGGTGGAGCTGGTGCACAACTTCACCCTGCTCCACGACGACGTCATCGACCGGGACGACACCCGGCGCCACCGGCCCACCGCCTGGCGGGTGTTCGGCACCACCGAGGCCATCCTGGCCGGGGACGCCATGCACTCCCTGGCGCTGCGCCTGCTCGCCGAGGACGGCCACCCGGCCGCCCACGGTTCGATCCGCCGGCTCGCGGACTGCGTGGTCGAGCTCTGCGAGGGCCAGCAGATCGACTGCGCCTTCGAGCGGCGCAACGACGTCTCGCTGCCCGAGTGCCTGGCCATGGCGGAGGCCAAGACCGGGGCGCTGCTCGGCGCGGCCTGCGCGATGGGCGCGCTGTACGGGGGCGCCTCGGAGGAGGCGGCGCAGGCGCTGGACGGCTTCGGGAGGGAGATCGGCCTGGCCTTCCAGCTGATCGACGACCTGATCGGCATCTGGGGGGATCCGGCGGTCACCGGCAAGCCGGTCGGCGCGGACCTGGTGGCCCGGAAGAAGTCGCTGCCGGTGGTCGCGGCGCTGGGGTCCGGCACCGTCGAGGGCAAGACGCTGGCCGAGCTGTACGCGCTCGAACGTCCGCTGAGCGCCGAGGAGTTGGCGCAGTGCGCGGCGGCCGTCGAGGCGGCCGGCGGGCGCGGCTGGGCGCAGGGCGAGTCCTGCGAGCGGATGGCGACGGCGATGGCGCAGCTGGCCGTGGCCGTCCCGGAGCCGGCCGCGGCGGACGAACTGCTGGCGCTCGCGGAGCTGGTCACCCGCCGTACGCACTGAGCGGGCGGCCGGCCGTAGGCGCTGCCCGGGGCCACCCGCCGTATGCGGCGCCCGGCCCTCGCCGTGTGGGCCGGCCGTGTCCAACGCGGCCACCGGAGTGGGAAGTCGGCCCGTCCGACTTCCCACACAGGCAGCTGCAGGGGCGCCCGCGGCGTCGGCCCAACGCGGCCCACATCCGCAGGGGCGAGGCGCGGTAGGAGGCACAAGAGAAGAGCGGC
>NZ_JBEXJK010000293.1:0-10366 GCF_040609095.1 Kitasatospora sp. NPDC004799 | reverse complement strand
GCCGCACCACCCCGCACGGCCGCACCCCCGGCCCGCACGCCACCGGCGCACACCGCCGCCGCCCGCCCGTCCTCCCGCCGCCGTCCCCGCCGGTCGGCTCGCGACATCGGGCCGCCTGTCCAGGCCAGGGGCGCAGCGGTTGGGGTGGGGCGGTCGTCGTGTCCGTCCTTCTCGTCCTGCCATGTCGATCGCCCGAGGCCGGGGACGGGCGGTACCCGTCGACCCGGCCGACAGAGCGGCCTCGTCCCGGCACGCTGGGGGGGCCGCAGGTCGGGGACCGTCAGCGCTCGATGGGCGGGGACGGACGTGCTCGCGGCCGGTACGTCCGCGTCGATTCGGGGCGGGGATGCACCGCCGGGCGGCGGCCCGGCCCGGCCCGGGCCCGCGGTCAGCGTGCCGCGTCCCCGTGCCTGCCGGTCACGGCGTAGGCGCCCCGTCTCCCATCGGCCGTGCCCACGGGCGGGTGGTGAACGTGTGCAGCCGTCCGTTCGTGATCGCGTGGCGGGGCAGGCGGACACCGAACTCCGTCGCCACGGCCTCCAGGAGCGGCCGTAGCGCGGCGGGGGCCTGCTCCCGGGAGCCGAAGAACCGGTCCGGGTCCAGCGCCGGCGGTACCTGCCCGGTGCGGTGTACGTCTCCGTGCGCGTACGTGAAGGCGTACCGCTCGGTGCCGTCGTGCGCTGCGGAGAGGTGGAAGAACGGTTGCCCGTGCCGGGGCGTCAGGCCGCTCCACACGACCACCGCGCGGGTGCCCTCGCTGGCGGCCGCGGCCGGGGAGGCGAACCGCTGCGGGTCGAAGGGGCCGGGGGCGCCGTCGAAGGCGAAGCTCCAGCGGTCACCGGCCCGGCCGACGGCCATCAGCGCCCTGTCGTCGTACGGGAAGCAGGGCCCGGGCCCGCCGAATGCCCGGCGGCGTGCCTCGTCGCAGGTCATGGGCTCGGCCAGCGCCGCCCCGGTCCCGTCCGCCAGGCGGCCGGGCAGGTCCTGCGGGTCGACGCCTTCGACCAGGACGAACCGGAACTGCGTGCGGCCGGCCTGGGGGTCGGGGTCCGCGAGCCAGGCCAGACCGTCCGGGTCGAGATCGGGCGCCGGGCTCGGGGTCCCGCCCGGCTGCCCGGCCCTGGGGGTGGACAGCAGTTCGCGGCCCCGATCCGGCGTCAGCAGGGGGCCGAGCAGGGGGTCGGCCACCCACCCCACCGGCGCGAGGTGGTCGGGGCCCAGCGGCTGCCACGCCGGCAGGGCGTCCACCAGCGTCCGCCACGCCCGGTCGGTCTCGCCCCACCGCGCCAGCTCCCGGGCCCGTCCGACCGCCTCCCCGAACGGACCGGCGGCCGTGTACCGGTACGTGCCGCCGCGTACCCGCTCCAGCGTGGCGTAGGCCAGCGACACCACGTCGTCACCGGCTCCCCGCAGATGGAACATCAGCGTGGCGTCGTCCCGGTACGCGTGCGCCGCGTGCTCGGCGACCAGCGCCGGCAGCAGATCGGGCGCGTACCGCGGGTCGGTCACCACGTCCTCGAAGTCCACCGTGTAGGTCTGTCCGAGCAGACGGCGCAGCTGGTCCCCCAGCCCGGCGGCCCGGGGCCTGCCGTACGCCCTCGCCTCGTCCAGGGACTGCCGGGACCGTTCCCAGTCGCCGCGCAGCGCCTCCAGCCTGGCCTGGCGCACCAGGGCGTCGAGCTCCCGTGTCGTGTCGTTGGCGAACTCCGGCTCCCCGACGGCCGGACGCGCCCGCAGCCGGTGGAACTCCCGGTACACGCCCCGCATGAACTCGGCGAAGTTCGCGTGCCGCTCGGGCGGCTCGGCCCGCCAACCCGCCCACGTGTACACGGCCCACTCCCCGGCCCCGTCCACGTCCTCGGGATCCAGCAGGACATAGAGGCCGTCGGATTCGACATCGAGCTGGAGCCCGCGCCGCCAGATGCCCGCATCACGCCACTCGGCCGGTCCCGAATCCTCGTCCAGGTACCCCTCGAACACCTCCGCCAACCCGGACTCGTTGCCGTGCCAGCGCGCGTCCGCGGTCCCCGCCAACAGCCAGACGAACCCGCCCGCATGCCGCCACCCGTCGCTGGCCATGAGGAACCCCCGGTACGACGGAGGCAACCGCCGCCCCAGACGCCCCTCCATCGCCGCGACCCGCTCCTCGGACGCGGGCGGAAACCCCAACCACCGGCTGCGCCGGGCGGCTTCGTCCTCGTCGCTCCGTGCCTCACCCTCGGGCAGGGAGTCCGACCACTCCGCGCTCCACCGGCGCAGGAACGGCTGCCAGTCAACTGGTTCCGTCATCGTCATGCGCCCGATGCTGCCAGCCGCCACCGACAGTGCCCTTCGGCGCCGGGCGCCACGGCCTCGCGGCCTCCGCCCGCCGGGCCGGTGGTGGTGGGGGGAACAGGTGGCCTTCACCGCGGACACCGGCGCCGCGCCGCCCCCGGACCCGCAGGCCGCCCTCAAGCGCTACCTGCCGCCCGGTGCCACGGGGGAGTGCGCCCTGTGCGGCCGCACCCTGTCGACCTCCTGATAGCCGCCCACATCAAGAAGCGCGTCACCGCGCCATCCGCTCCGCCTCAGGAGCTCCGGTTGAACGGCTGCTGGCGGTGACGCCGACCAGTGGGTGGACGTAGTTCCGGCCACCGTGTCTGCGTACTGCCTGCAGGGTGACGGCAGGGATGCGTGAGCAGCCCAGGCGGTGCCCGGTCCCGGCGTTCCCCGTAGGGTGAGGCTCCCGTCCCGACGGTCCATGAGCTGCGTTCCGACTACCACATCACCGACACGTGGCACGATGTGCCGTGCTCCTTGACACCTCAACAGGTCACGAAGGCCCACCTTGCCAGAGCCCGATCCGGAATTGGCAAAGAAACAGCAAAGTCGTCACATCGTCCCAGGCCACGAAGAGTGCTCCCCGCACCCGCGGGGGTCAGCCGATCGACACGGGGAGGACCCAGAGACCGCCGGCGTGCTCCCCGCACCCGCGGGGGTCAGCCGTTGGGGGGCCCGCACCGGGCGGTGGGGGACTGGTGCTCCCCGCACCCGCGGGGGTCAGCCGGGGGCCCCAGTCGATGACCGGGGCCCCCTTCGGTGCTCCCCGCACCCGCGGGGGTCAGCCGCGGACCGCGTTCCGGCAGCTCACCGCGCGGGAGTGCTCCCCGCACCCGCGGGGGTCAGCCGACGTTGAAGAGGCGGACGGCTCGGTCAAGACGGTCCTCCCCGCACCCGCGGGGGTCAGCCGCCGGTGGTCCTCGGCATCTCGGTGATCCACGTGTCCTCCCCGCACCCGCGGGGGTCAGCCGGTAGCGATCCGGGCGGGCAGGCCGGGCTGGTCGTCCTCCCCGCACCCGCGGGGGTCAGCCGACCGCGACGTCCGGATCGTCCACGGTTACCGTGTCCTCCCCGCACCCGCGGGGGTCAGCCGCGCCTTGCGCGCCGGCACCGGCCGCAGCCTGTGTCCTCCCCGCACCCGCGGGGGTCAGCCGGACCAGCGCTGGAAGTTCTGGGCGAGCAGGGCGGCGCTGCTGAAGAGCTGGTCGCGGTCGGCGGTCGCGGTGTCGACGCCGTCCCACCGGACGCGGCCCTGGTGGGCTGGTAGACGCCGCACAGGATGTTGGCCAGGGTGGACTTGCCCGAACCGTTGGCTCCCACGAGGGCGATGACCTTGCCCCGTGGGATGGTGAGGGTGACCTTGTCCAGCGCGGGGGTGTCGCGGCCGTCGTAGGTGAAGGAGACGTCCTCGACGGTGATCGTCTTGGGGCGTTCAGGCCGCGAAGGTCACCGCCGGTGGGGATGGCCCGGCGGTGACCTTCGCGGCGCAGCTGGTCGAGGTCGCGGACGAAAGGGCTCTCCTCGTACAGGCCGTTGATCTGGGAGACGAGGCCGCCAATGCTCGCGGAGCCGGTGCGGATGGCGACGACGGCGATGCCGGCGGCGGCGAGGGGGATCGTGCCGTTCATGACGAGCGAGCCGAGGAGGGCGAACGCACCGAGGGTGGCGGCGCCGGCCCGAGGCTGCGGACAGCAGGGAGGACAGGCCCGCGAGGGGCCCGCCGGCCAGGTACGCCTCCACCGGTGGCCTTGGAGGTCGGAGGTATCGGGTTGGGCAGGGCGTCGGTGGCGGGGTGCCAGCGCACCTCCAGGTGCTTGTCCGGTTCGACGTTGACGAGCTCGCCCGTGAACTTGATGGTGGCGAAGGCGAACAGCAGGAACCCGTCGCGCCCGTCCCAGCCCTCCTTGGCCTGGATGGTGTGCACCAGGCGCAGGTCGCACGTCCGGGCGATGAGCCAGGCCTCCTCGCGCAGCTCCCGGGCCGCGGCGTCGGGGATCTCCTCCCCGGGTTCGACCTTCCCGTCGGGGATCGTCCACGCGGGGCCCGGGGTCCAACTGCTTTGGCCGTAGCGGAGGGTGGCGATCCGGGCGGTCGTCAGGTCATGGGCGATGACGCGGACACGGCGGTCTCGGGCTACTGCTGCCAGGTGTCGCGCGAGGGCAACGTGGAGAGCGCGGTCTCGCGCATGATGCGGTCGACCGTGGTGTGGAGGGTGCTGTCGCTGCCGATGACGGTCTCGATGCCGCCGGGAAGAACGTCGTGTTCGCGGTACCAGCCGCGCAGTTCCCGCTCGGTGACGGCCGCCAGGTACTCGCGATCGGCCTTCGAGGCGTGCCGGACCAGCGTCTCGTCGATCGGGATGTCGAGGTAGTAGCAGCGGGTGACGCCACGGTGGTCGCCCACCAGGCGCGTGAGCATCGCGCCGTAGTGGTCGGCGTACAGGATGCCTTCGATGACGACGTGGTAGCCGGCATCCAGCGCGTACCGTGCCACGGTGTCGATCAGGCCGATGTTCGCGCCGCCGGGCCGGTCCCGCTCGCGCAGCACGATGCGGCGGAGGTTGTCCTGCGCGACCACGGCCAGGCCCCGCCCGAAGCGGTCCCGGATGCCCGCCGCCACCGACGACTTGCCCGAGGCCGAGTTCCCCCGGACGACCACGAGCCGGGTCTGCACGCTCCCCACAGGCGACCCGGCCGCGGGGAGCCCCTGGTGGCTCGTGGCGCTCATGCCGGCCAGCCGACGACGGACAGCGGGCGGCCGGCGGTGATCTGCGCGAGCGCGTGCGCGGTGTAGCCGACGATCGGCTCCGGGAGCCCGTCCAGCGGCCAGAAGCGCAGGGCGGCGCACTTGTCCGGTTCGCGGTTGGTGATATCGCCGGTGTACGCGCGCGGGGCGAAGAACAGCTGGAGGCGTCCGGCACCGTCGTCGGCGTCCAGGTGGTGGAGGGTGTGCACCAGGTCGAGGTCCTCCTCCCGGATGGTGATGCCGAGTTCCTCCTCGGCCTCGCGGGCCATGCCGGCCAGGACGGACTCTCCCGCTTCGAGGTGCCCGGCCGGGAGGTGCCACAGGCCGTTCGCGTAGGCGGTGTTGCGGCGCTGTCCGAGCAGCACCGTGCCGCGGTCGGCCAGGACGAGGTGGACGCCGACGACCAGCGTCAGCGGGTCCGTCCCGGTGGCGCGGGGCACGTCGGCGTGGTCGGGCCGGGTCACGAGGCCTCCCCGGCGGGCCGGTCGGCGGTAGCGGTGAGCAGTGGCAGGTAGTGCCGCAGGTAGGGCGGGGTCTTGAGGTCGAGGGCCTCGTCGAGGGGGACCATGCGCACGGCCAGGCCCTCGTCGCCGAGGCGCAGGTCGCTGTCGGGGCCGTCCCAGACGGTGTGCAGGACGCGGGTGAGCGGGAGGCCGAGGTCGTGGTGCGGGTCGGGGAGGCGCCGGATGGGCTGTCCGGTGATGTCGATGCCGGCCTCCTCGCGGACCTCGCGCACCGCGGTCTCCTCGGAGGTCTCGTCGGCCTCGCGCCAGCCGCCGATCGGGGTCCAGTAGCCGGGCCAGGCCATGCCCGGCCTGTCCTCGCGCAGGTTCATCAGCAGCCGGCCCGCGCGGTCGGTGACGAAGACCAGGACGCCCTCGAAGTCGTCGTCCTGCGGGGCGGGGCGCTCCAGGTAGAGCGGGACACCGCTGCGGCGGGCGCGCAGCAGCTGTCGCAGCCGCCGGTACTGGGCGGGGGCCATCAGGGAGTGCCAGCCGTGGACCGTCTCGAACCGGAACTCGGTGTGCTCGGCCGGATCGAGGCGGATCCGGGCCTGCTGTTCGGCGGTCAGCGTGCCGCCGTCGAAGACGTAGCCGGCGACCGGGACCGGGTAGTCGGCGTCGACCTGCGTGTGGATGGCGGCGACCAGGCGCCGCCGGAGCACCCGCGGGTTCTCCGCGGCCAGGTCCAGGCCCAGCTCCTCCCGGGCCTCGCGCAGCGCGGCGTCGAAGGGGCTCTCGCCGGACTCGACGTTGCCGCCGGGGAAGTTCCACACGCTCGGGTCGACGGTCGAGCGCATCCCGAGGACGCGACCGGCGGGATCGGTGACCAGGAAGCAGCCGTAGGCGCTGGGCCGGGCGATGGTGTTCACGTACTCGCCGACCGGCCGCCAGCCCGGGATCGCCAGGCGGCCGGTGAGCCACTCGAGCACCGCGCGCTGGCCCTCGCTCGTCTCGGGCAGTCGGTCGGCGCCGGCCCACCGGTGCTCGTCGTGGTCGCGGGACAGGACGACCGGGGCGCCGTCCGGGACGACCGCGGTGAAGACGAACTGCCGTACCCGCAGGCCGCGCTGGTTGGTGAAGTCCAGATGCCGCGCGTACACCAAGGGCAGGTCCGTGAGGCCGGTCTCCTCGGCCAGCTCCCGCGCCGCGCCCGCCGGTACGGCCTCGCCGTCGTACCGGCCGCCGCCCGGGTACTCCCACAGACCGGGCAGCACGTCGTGCGCGGCCCGGCGGATCATCAGGATCCGGCCGGAGGCATCGCGAACCACCACACCGACACTGATTTGTTCGACGCCTTCGCGGAAGGCCAGGTCGGTCAGCGCATCGAACTCGATCACCAGGGGCTCCACGGTCTTCGGGCGGGCAGGGCCCCGCCGGTCGGTGCCGGTCTTCGCCGCGGCTGCCCTGCGCGCAGGCTTCGCGCAGTCGGGAGGGCATGTCGAACCACGGCTGTTCGGCGCTCAAGTCGGTGTCGGCAAAGTCGAGTTGCGGATTTCTCCAGGGGTTGCCAGCGTCCGATGATGGTGCTGTTCGAGTGCGGTGTTCAAGTGGGTCGGCTCCGGGCGAGCCCGGGTCGAACGGGGAGTTTTCGAGTGCCTTCCGGGCATGGGTGAGGACGTCCTCCAGCCGGTCTTGCATGGTGACTGGGCGCGTTGGTGCCCAGCCCGCAGGCTCTGGGGGCGCTGGTGGGGGACGAGGCGCGCAGTGCGTGGCCGGCTCGCGATTCACCCGTTCGGCTGGACAGGTGATCGATCGGGTTTCGCCCGGAGGGCGTATCGAGGCCGGCAGCGTCGAGCGCGTTCGGGGTGGGGCTGGTGGTGAATGCGGCCAGGAGGCCGTCCCGTTGGGGAGCGAGGCGGCGGCTCATGGACGGCCTCGAGAGATCATGTGGTGCGGGTTACGACGCCAACTCCCCTCCGCGGTCGTCAGCGAGGCCGGTGCGTGATCGCGGCCAGACGCGTCGAGGGCGCACCCTGGCGCAGCGGCGCTTGCCCGATGTGAAGTGCCGGAGACGGCCCTTGTCGATGTGGCCGCAGGCGATGTGGCGGAGACGGGCCGGTACGCGGGTGCTGTGGAACGGATCCAGGAGTTCGTAGCCGACGTGACAAAGGCGTTCTGCGACGACGGCGTGTTCGGGGCGTGGCGGGCCGAAGCGGGAGGGTGCGGCGATGGTGTCGACAAGCGGTGGCACCCGGGCGGCCCGGCAGCCCGGGCCGGCGGCCCATGTCGGGCCCGGGGTCGTGACGAGGTCGGGTTCCAGCGGTCGGTCACGGTCGGTCAGTCCCAGGCGGCGAGCAGTTCCTCGAGGGCGGCGCGGATCGCTTCGTCCTGGGTGAATCCCCGCCAGCCGCCGTTGCTGCGCAGCCGCTGGTCGCGGGCGGGTACGTCGCGCAGGTGCCGGGCGGCGGGGCGGGCGGCGTGGCCGAGGCGGGCCAGGTAGCGCACGGCGGGGAGCATGACCGGGAGGTAGACGCCCTCGGCGAGGCCCTGGACGGTACTCGTCATGGCCTGGACGCTGGTGCCGGTGTCGCCGGTCGTGGCCCAGAGCGCGTGTGCTGCCTCGAGGCGGGTCCAGGGGTCGTTGTCGGCGGTCAGGGCCCGGAGCCGGTCCGCGTGGCGGGCGGCGTGCGGGCCGAGGTCGGCGAGCATGCGCAGGGAGGGGTGCGGGAGGCGTCCCTCGGCGGCGGCGCGGCCGAGGGCTTCTAGGGCCGGTTCGGGTTCGCCGCCGGTCTTCCAGTAGGCCCAGGCCGCGAGTTCCGGGCGGGCTGCCCCGCTGTTCGAGCGGGCCAGCAGCAGGTCTCGTGCCCCGCTTCCCGCCGTCCCGATCCCGGCCAGCGCGTTCGCCGCCGACGCCCAGGTCCGGTCGTCCTCCAGGAGGCCGGTCAGCCGGGGGACCGCCGCCTGTGCGGCGGGGCCCCAGCCCGCGAGCACCCGGCAGAGGCTGTCGAGCAGGTGCGCGTCCGTGGCGGCGTCGAGTTGCTTGCCGATGGTGGGCAGGAGGAGTTCGGCGTGGTCGGGCAGGTGGTCCAGGACCTCGTGGAGCGAGGGGAGGACGGCATGGTGCAGGCCGGCGGTGGCGGGGTAGTGGGCGGAACCGGCGGCGAAGCCGGACCGCGTGCCGGTCATCAGTTCGGTCAGGCCCGGCAAGCAGCGCGGGTCGTTCATCCGGGCCAGCGCCCACAGGGCGGCCTCGGCGACGGTCTCCCGCTGCCGGGTGGCCCGCCCGGCGGTGTCGTCGAGCAGGGCGGCGACCTCGTCGGCGTGGGCGGCGGCGGCCGGGCCGAGGCAGGCCAGCAGCTCGGCCGCGCGGAACCGGACCTCGGGGGCGGGATCGTCCAGCCGCGCGGCGAGGGCGGGGACGAGGTCGGTGCTCGGCGAGCGCCACTGCGCCAGCGACCCGCCTGCCTGGGCCAGTGCGCCGACCCGCTGGTCGGTGTCGCGATGGTCCTCCAGCAGGCCGAGGGTGAAAGCGGTGGACGGCCCGGTGAACAGGGCCGCCGTCCACTGGTGGACGCCCTGGACGCCGGCGTCAACCGAGCCGGTGTGCCGCCACAGCTCGACGCCCGGGTCCCGGACCGCTTCCAGCAGGAGGCCGACCCGGCGCGCGGGGAGGCCCGGGTCGGCCGGGGTGAGCGCGTGCACCGCCGCCAGGCGGGTCTGCGGCTCCGGGGCGTCGAGCAGCCGGTGGAGCAGTTCCCGGACCTCGGCGGCCTGCGGCCCGGCCGGCTCCCGTCCTGCCGCCAGGCCGAGCGTGAGGACCAGGTCGAGGCGGGTCGCCGGATCGGCCTCCGCCTGCCAGCACCGTACAAGGGGCGGCAGGAGGAGTTCACCGGCGCTGTCGCAGGCACCGAGCAGGTGAGCCGTGTCCCGCCGGATCTCCGCAGCGGGATCGGTGAGCAGGACGAGTACCTCCGGCAGGGTCCGTTCCCAGGCGGGCCGCCAGCCGGGGTCGAGGAACCGTTCCGCCACCCGCCCGGCCTCGGCCGCCAGCCTCCACATCAGCTCCAGTGCCACACGCCGGCTCGGGAGCGGGACGTCCGGGCCCGCGGCCAGGCGCACCAGGAACGGCAGTGCGGCCGGTGCCGCCGAGCAGATCCAGCCGCCTTGGTGGAAGAGGAGGTTGAGCAGGTCGAGTGCCGCGTCGGCGGCGTCGTCCGGATCGGGCCCCGCGCATCGGCGCAGGAGGCCGGGCACGTCATCGGCGGGTCCGTAGTTGTGCCTCAGCGCGGCCCAGTCGACCGTGTCCAGTCCCTCCCACATGCCCGCGACCCTATCGTCCGGTCCGGCGCGCGACGTACGGGGGAGGAGCCGTCGGCGGCCCGGCGGGCGGTCGAATCGAAAACCCACGGTGGATCCGGGCTCGCCCGGAACCGCCCGGCTTGAACGGGCCGATCGAACAGCGGCAGGATCGCCCGCCATGGAAGACCTTTGGATGACCGTCAAATCCCTTGCGGACAGGCTGGATTCGCTCTCGGACGCGCCGTACGGGCAGGTGGTTCTCGGGCAGGCCCTGAAGCTCTCCGAGGAGACCGGTGAGGTCGCCGAAGCCGTGATCGGCATGCTCGCGATGAACCCGCGCAAGGGCGCGTCCCACACCCTCGAGGACGTCCACGCCGAGGCCTGCGACGCGGCCGTCACCGCGCTCATCCTCATCGAGCGCACCGGCGCGGACGCCCGGTCCGTCTTCGAGCGGCACCTGGAGAAGCTGGCCAGGCGGCCGCTCACCGGGGAGGCCACCGCTTGAACACCCCCGGCCCTGGCCCCGCCCCCACCCCCGCGCCGACGACGGCGCCGACGAC